>JBBKWI010000055.1:0-4156 GCA_037968875.1 Candidatus Sericytochromatia bacterium
GACTCCGAGAAGGACCCGTTGGCTAAAGTCTTTGCCCTGCTGCGAAACCACACCGGCCATGATTTTTCGGGCTATAAGCAAAACACCATGATCCGCCGCATCGAGCGCAGAATTGCTGTTCACCAGCTCAAGGGTCTGGCAGATTACCTCGACTATTTACAAAAAAAACCGCAAGAATTGGGCTGTTTATTCAAAGAACTCTTGATCGGTGTGACCGCTTTTTTTCGCGAACCCGAGATCTTTACCGCTCTCAAAAAACAGGTCTTACCTTCTTTGCTAAAACCCAATGCCGAAGCGCTGTCGATTCGGATTTGGGTGCCCGGCTGTTCAACGGGGGAAGAGGCTTACTCCCTGGCGATCCTGATCAAAGAATATCTCAACGCGCATCCCTGCCAACACAAAGTTCAGATTTTCGCCACCGATATTGATCGCCATGCGATTGAAAAGGCCCGCAACGGCATCTATTCAGAAGGCGTCATGGCGGATGTCAGCCCTGAGCGTCAGAAGTCTTTTTTCGTTCTAGAAAACAGTGGCTTCAGAGTGTCTCAGGAAATCAGAGAAATGATTGTTTTTGCCGTGCAAGACCTGATTAAAGATCCCCCCTTTTCAAACTTAGATCTGGTTTCCTGCCGCAATCTGCTGATATATCTGGTGCCCGAAATACAGCAGCAAATTTTGGCGCTCTTTCACTACACCCTGGTTGAAAATGGGGTGCTGGTGTTGGGGAATTCTGAATCGATTGGCAAAGCCAGCCAATTGTTTCACGACTTGGATCCCAAAATGAAATTTTTCAAGCGCAAAGAGCAGCCCTATCACAGAAGCCAAATTCTGGATTTGCCGATGCGGGCCTATACGCAAGAAACCAAAAGCCTGAAGGCAAACGTGTCAAAGCACACGCAGCCCGCCACCCGTTGGCAAGAATATATTGAAGATTATGTTTTAAAACACTTTAGCCCTTCTTGTGTGATCATCGATCAGAATCAGCATATCCTCTTTTTTCATGGCAAAACCGGGAAGTATCTCGAACCGCCGACTAAAAACAATGCCTTAAATATCCTGGAGATGTCCCGAGAAGATCTGAAGATCCCCTTGAGTACCAGCTTACGCAAAGCCCGCACCAGCCAGCAGACTGTCATTGTGAACAAGCTAGAGATCAGAGCCAATAGTGAATTAAACACGATTAATTTAATTGTTTATCCGATAGACAACTCAGAATTGCTCAAGGGAAATGTCCTGGTTATTTTTGAAGAACTGCCCCTTGCCAAACCCGAAAAAAAACCCAAAACAGAATGGGCCTCGGCTCCTCACTTTGATGAGCAGGTGCAGCAATTGGAACAGGAATTAAGCTCTACCCAAACCCATCTGCAAAACATCATTGAAGAATCTGAAAGCATCCATGATGCCCTCAAATCCAGCAACGAAGAATTACAGTCTACCAATGAAGAATTGCAAAGCACCAATGAGGAATTAGAAACTTCACAAGAAGAACTGGAAACCTCGCAAGAAGAGCTGCGCTCTGTCAACGAAGAGCTAACGACCCTCAACAGTCAACTCGAAAGCAAGATGCAAGAATTGATAGCTTCCAATAATGACATGAACAATTTACTCAGCAATACGGATACAGCCACCCTTTTCCTGGACAATCAATTGCAAATCAAACGTTTTACCCCTGGTGTTGAAGACATTTTGAATCTAATTCCTGGAGATATTGGGCGCCCCTTTACTCAGATTGTGTCCAATCTAAAAAACTACGATAGCCTGGCTGCCGACGCAGCAGCCGTGGTGAACACGCTGGTCTTTAAAGAAGTTGAAATTCAAACCACAAATGACAGTTGGTTTCTGATGCGGATCAGACCCTATCGCACCCTCGAAAATTACATTGAAGGTCTGGTGATCACCTTTGTCGATATGACCGAACAAAAACAGAGCGAACTCAGCGCCCAGCAAGCTGGCGAGAGCCTCGAAAACGCCCAACGGATTGGCATGATCGGTTCCTGGGAATGGAATTGGCAAAGCGAAACCCTGTCCTGGTCTGATGAAATGTATCGCATTCACGCACAGAGTAGGACAGATTATACCCCCAGTGTCCAGAGCTATCTGCTATTTGTGCTTGCTGAAGACCAGGCCTTGGTGCACAGTGGCAATATCTGGAAACTGGAACAGGGCAAGTCTCTGGAATATCGCATCATCGATCCCAAAACAAAGGCCATTAAGCAGGTCTTTTTCAAAGGAGAAACGATCTATGATAAAGACAATCGCGCCCTCTGTTCAGTCGGTATTGTGCAAAATATTTCTGAATACAAAAAAAGCGACGAGACAAAAGAAAACACTTAGAAAGAGTGAGTTCCAAAGCAGATGGCTAAAGTAAAGATTCTGATCGTCGAAGATGACCCGCTGATTGCAGAGGACATCAAGGGTATTCTGGAAGACCAGGGCATCGAAATCTGTGGGAGTCTGCAAGCCGGGGAAGAAGTCCTGGCACAGGCCAATCGGACCCAGCCTGATTTGGTGATCATGGACATTCGCCTGGAAGGAGAAATGGATGGCATTCAAGCCGCCAGCTTACTCTGGCAAGAATTGCAAATTCCCTGCGTCTATCTGACGGCCCATTCTGACCCCGAAACTGTCCAGCGGGCCAAGCAGTCTTACCCTTGTGCTTATTTGATCAAACCCTTTACGGCCAGAGAACTGGGTATCAGCGTCGAAATGGCGCTGAATCAACGGTCATTCCCCCCGCTGCTGGAAGTCCTGGGCGTACCAGACTATGCCCTGCTTCGCAATGCCGTGGCCACCGCCAAAGCACTGCCGATCTTCGATCTCAAGCAGCCATCCCCCCAGGACCAGGCACTAGCATATGGCTTTGCCGATGCCGAAAGCCGGGCGGCCTTTGCCACCAGTCGGGGAGATTTAAGTGCCGATCTGCTGGATATTCTCTCTAGCCTCTGGCTGCAGCGCGCCGAAAGCGAAACTCCGCTTGAATTGTCTGCCGACGAGATACTGCGTTTCAGGGGGATTCAAGCCCAAAAAAGTGGCAGCGGTCGCCGGGGCGGCTATGATGCCAAGTGGCGCGAGCAAATTGCCCAGCATCTGGAGCTTCTGGCTCAGATCTGGCTATCCAGAACGGGACAGTTCAGCCCTTTACTGGAGCTAAAGCCTCTGAGCAGCCCCTTTCATTGGCAGATCAAACCCGGTCAAGTGCTGGCCCAGGCACACTTTGCTGCTTTTCCAGAAACCGCCCTTTTGTCCCGAAAAGTCTTGCAATACAATCCCTACAGACAAAACTGGGAAAAGCGATTGGCGCGTTTTTTATCACAGCACTGGCGCGACAATATGGGCAGCCCCACCACTGAGCTTTCGATTGAGATGCTACTGAAGAGATTGGCCGTCAAGATCGATCCCAAGCACCCCTTGCGCAGCAAAGCACATCTGGAAAGAAGCCTGGACAATCTGATGCAAGATCGGGTGATTGAAAACTGGAAGTACGCAGTGCCTGATTCTGAGCAGATCACGACGCAAATCACAAAATTAACCCAACAAAATCTAGATTTCTGGTTAAGTCAAACAGTGCAAATTGAAGTGCCGGCCAATATTATGGAGCCCTATACTGGACCTGGAACCCCTTTTGTTCCGCTCAACAATTCAGGGGAAATGAGCCTGGCCTTCATTCGACAAATTCGCCAGCAAAAAAACCTGAGCTTAATGGCAGCCGCCAGCGAAATGGGCATTACCCATGCGCGGCTCTCGCAAATTGAGCGCGGAGACACCCCCGGCCCCCAGACCTATCAAAAGATCAAGGACTGGGTAATGAAACAGTTTTAGCCCAATCGATTTAAACTTAAAACGAACAGATCAAACATTTTGCTTAGCGAAGAAGCCTTCAGTTGCCTCTACCTGGAAGCAAAGACTTCTATTTCGTGCCCCAAAAACAGATGCATGATAAAGCGCAGCTGAACTGATATTAAAGTTCCATCAATAGTGATCTCTTTACCATTAAGGGCTGAACCCCAATTTCCCCGGGAAAATCGCATACAAAAGTGAAGCTTATATCTGAGGGGTCATTCAGCGCACTCAAATTTATCACTACCAAATTTATTTTTATATTGATATAATAAATTTACAGTAGATTTTATCAATATATTTTAATATTATCTAGTAT
>JBBKWI010000056.1:0-21122 GCA_037968875.1 Candidatus Sericytochromatia bacterium
GGGTGGAAGAGATAAGTATCATATCATAAACTGGGGGTTGGGGGGCAAGAAAACGAAAAAAGCGCGAGCTGGAGGACTCGAACCCCCGACATTCGGTTTTGGAGACCGACGTTCTACCAACTGAACTAAGCTCGCTCGAGAATCAAAATATAGCACAGTCTGCCGCAGGGCGACAAGAAAGTAGCACAGGGATTCTCACAAATAACTGCAAAAGAAAAAAGCCCCTGAATCAGGGGCTTTAAACTTAAAGGGTGGATGATGGGAATCGAACCCACGAATACCGGAATCACAATCCAGCGCCTTAACCACTTGGCTACACCCACCATGATGGTGAAACGGAATACGCCTGGCAGGGGTCGAACCTGCGACCGACGGCTTAGAAGGCCGTTGCTCTATCCACTGAGCTACAGACGCCTGTCAAAACAATTCCAAAGCGGGAGACGAGACTCGAACTCGCGACATTCTGCTTGGAAGGCAGATGCTCTACCAACTGAGCTACTCCCGCAAGAACAATAGCTAGTATAACTTAACCAACCCAAAAGCGAGAAGATGGTAGCGCATGATTTTTTTTCATCTGCTGCTTGTGATAAAATTAAAAGGTTCCTGAGCCCTTGTCAGCTCTAATTTTCGGCTGTCATGTTGAGAAGAGCAAATTGAAGGTAAGATTCAGGATCAGAGACTCAGAAACGAAAGGCACGTTTAAACTCGCTATGAATCAATCCCAGCCCCATGATTTACTCAGTCATGAAGATCTCTCCATCCGTATTAAAGCTATCAAATCCCTGGATTCAAACTCCCCTCACTCGTCCTTTGAATTGCTAATTCCAAGCCTGGAGTCAGATCAAGTCAAGGTCCAAACGGCTGCAGCATTTGCTTTGCGGCATCACACTATCGAAAAAGCGTTGCCCGCCCTCCTCACCTGTTTAGGTTCTGAGCAAATAGAATTGCAACTGGCCGCAGTCTACAGTTTGGGTGAGGCCCAATACCCCAATAGCTGGGAAGCGGTTAGCAAACTCCTGGGCTCAGCTGATGACCGCCTGCGAAGCCGTGCCGCTGAAGCCTTAGGTAAACTTGGCGAAAGTGCCGCCAACTCAGTCCTCGAGCAAGCCCTTGAGCAAGAAGAAAACCCAAAAGTCGCTCTCCGAATGGCTGAGTCAATGTATAAGCTCGGCAATCCTGAAGCGGGTTCGGTCTTATTGGCCGCTCTGGAATATGATGACAACGCCATTCGCACCCGTGCTGTGGATGCCCTGAGTGAAAACCCAGGACCTGAATTGGTCGCTCCCTTATTAGAAATATTATCCAGCGAAGATCAGGCAGCACGTTCGGCTGCGGTTTATGTCATGAGCCAAATGGACGACCGCTCGGTTGAAAGTCTCGTACAAGCCATGGAAACCCCCACCCGCTCTGTGCGTTCTGGCGTCGCCAAGGCTTTGGGTGAAATCGGTAGTCCAGCAGCGATACAAGCTCTTTTAAGTGCTCTGGGAGACTCCGATCGTCGGGTTCGTACCCGCTCCGCTCAGGCTCTGGGTAAATTAGGCGCTGAAGAAGCGATCCCAGCACTCGTCGAACGTCTCCGCACAGATGAAGCCCGTCGCGTACGCTGGCGGGCGATTGAATCTCTACACCAAATGAACGCTGCTGAGCCTGAGGCCTTGATCTATGCCCTCAAAGATGAAGATTCCTCGGTTCGCTTAGAAGCGATTCGTGCACTGGCAAATTTAGAAACTAGCGAGAGCATTGATGCCTTAAGTGAATGTCTGCAAGACGAAATGCGGCGGGTACGCTGCGGCGCTGCACGCGCCCTGGGTGAACTCGGCGACTACCGTGCGATAGCCCCTTTAAGAGACAGTCTCTGGCAAGACCAGGACGAAACGGTCCGCCTGGAAGCGGCTCGGGCCATGCGGAAATTACGCTTACGCTTACAAGAAACTGCAGCCACCTTGCTGCAACTAGAAGAACAGGCCGTCTTTTCTTTAATCGATACTTTACAGGACAAAGAGCCGAAAGTCCGCCTGGAAGCGGTCTATGCTTTAAGCGAAGCTGCACACACAGAAAGTCTGGAGCCATTACTTGAGTCTTTGCAAGATAGCGACTCAACGGTCCGGGCTGAATCAGCCTACGCTCTGGGTATTCTGGCTGATCCCCGTGCCAGCAGTGGTTTGCTCGAAGCCCTGGCTGACGAAGATAGTCAGGTTCGTTCCCATGCCATTGATGCCCTGGCAGGCATCTTGAGCATCGAAGGCGTGCCTATCGTGATTGAAGCCTTGCAATCTGAAAACCCACATGTGCGTACAGGTGCTTCACTGGTACTCTCACAAACCGGCGCCCAGGTGGTCCCTGCTTTAGTAGCCCACCTGGAGCATGAAGACGAGCGTTTGCGCTCAAGCGTTGCTTTTGTGCTCGGTGAAACCGGTAATGGACAAGCCCTGGTCCCTTTAATTGGTGCTCTAGAAGATCCTGTTCGTCGGGTACGAGCCGCCGCAGCTGAAGCGATTGAAAAGCTGGCCCAATGCACCGTATCGCCTTTAATACAAGCTCTCGGCAGTCAAGATACCCGTGTGCGCTCTCGCTCTGTCAAAGCACTGGGAAATCTGCTCGAAGCTATCTTGCCGCCTCTGCAAGGACTGAGCGATAATCAGGATGATGAAAAAACCACGCGCATGGCCGCTGAGATTCTGAACAATTTAGCTCAATCTCAAAACCCAGCCCATCTTAGCCAGAGTTAGGACTCGTTCATGACACAAATAAAAACTGAGGCAACGCAAACCATCTGTTCGATTTGCCAGGCCGTTCACCCTTTTGCTCCAGAAACTTTAAAAAAATTGGAGCTGCACTGCTCACGCTGCAAATTGCCTTTAAGCTTGCAAGCGCACAAGCGTTTTTCTCATATGGATGCCGCTGTCTATAAGCATCCTCTCGACATAGAGTCTATGGAAGCCTTAAAAAAGCAGCCGGGTGTCGAGCAATTAATCGCAAAATTGAAACCCTTAAATAAGCAAAATTATGCAGAAGCTTTTTTTGCTGCCAATGGTCTACGAGTCAACACATCTCAATATCCCGCCTTATTCGCTAAGTTAGAGGCCGCTTGTCGGATTTTGGGAATTGCTAAACCGCCCAATCTCTACCTCTCATTTGAGTCACTTTATGGTGGCAATTTTGCTTTTTCTGGTGGCGAATCACAACCCTTTATTGTCCTAAGCCCTAATATTTTCAAATATTTTAACGATAAAGATATTCTGGCTTTAATTGCACGAGAGCTAGGACATATGCATTGCCAGCATATGCCTTTAAAATCAACCGTTGATAATCTTTATGTGGTCTTGCATAAAGCCTTCAAAAAAAATGCTATCTCTAATCTGGCCGACAGTATTTCCCTGCCCATACAACAAGCTTTATTCACCTGGCGTCTCAAAGCCAATCTCAGTGCAGATCGCACTGCGATGCTCGTCGTACAAGAAGAGAAAGCCATTTTTTCTTTGCTGATGAAACTGGCCGGTGGAGTCGCTCCACAAGCCAATTTAGAAGCTTTTGTGAAGCAAGCCAATCAGCTCAATACCCAACGGGTCGATGAATGGCTTGAAGATTACTGGCAACAGTTTACCTACCAAAAGCATGTCAGCTCATTTGCAACCTGGCGGGCAGCAGAACTGATCGCCTGGTCACGCTCGGATCGCAAAAAAGGCTATGGCTACCAGGATATCGTCAAGATTTTCTCAGCTTAATACTCTCGTTTTTGAAAGGGTTTCACTATGCGCGAAGCACTCACATATAATGATGTTTTGTTGGTTCCCCGCTATTCAGATATCTCTACTCGCAAAGCTTTATCAACGCAAACGCGATTGAGCCGACGGATCACTTTAAACATCCCGATTGTCTCTGCCAATATGGATACGGTGACCGAATCTAAAATGGCTACCCGCATGGCAGAGCTGGGGGGAATCGGTATTATTCACCGCTTTTTAACAATCGAGCAGCAAATCGCTCAGGTTGCTCGCGTGAAGCGCTCCCACAATTTTGTGATCGCCGATCCTTACACGATTGCCAATACCGCCACTTTACAAGACGCCCAGGAAGCAGGAAGTCTCAAAGGGGTGCATTCGTTTTTAGTGATCGACTCCCAACGGCGACTGGTCGGCATGCTGACCCCCCGAGATATCTTATTTGAGTCCGAGCTTAGCACGCCCGTGTCTGAGCTAATGACTCCTTTTGAGCGTTTAATCTATAAAGAAGTCGAAGCCGATCGCGAAGTTGATTACGAAGAAGCCCTGGCCTTATTGCGCCAGCACCGTTTAGAGAAACTCCCTCTGATTGATGCCAATCGGCAAATTCAGGGTCTGGTGACCTCAAAAGACATTTACAAACGTCTTGAGTACCCCCTCGCAGTCAAAGATGCCCAGGGTCGTCTGCTGGTCGGAGCGGCTGTAGGTATCAAAAATGATTATCTCGAACGGGCTGAAGCTCTGGTTGAAGCCGGAGCCGATCTGCTGGTGATCGATATCGCACATGGGCACTCCAAATTTCTCTTAGAAACCTTGTCAGAGCTCAAGTCACGTCACCCAGAAACAGATATTATTGCAGGCAATGTAGCAACAGAGACGGGCACCCGCGACCTGATCTCTGCAGGTGCTGATGCAGTTAAAGTAGGTGTCGGCCCTGGCTCGACCTGCTCAACTCGTATTGTGACCGGCTCAGGTATGCCGCAATTGACAGCGGTTATGGACGCTTGTAAAGCAGCGGCAGAGAGCAAAGTGCCGATCATCGCTGATGGCGGGATTCGCACCTCTGGGGATATGGTCAAAGCCCTGGCTGCAGGCGCTTCTTCAGTGATGCTAGGCGGCCTTTTGGCTGGCTGCGAAGAAAGCCCTGGTTTAACACGCATCAAAGATGGCCAAAAGGTTAAAATTTACCGAGGCATGGCTTCTTTTGACGCAGCAATGAGTCGTCAGGATGCCGAAAAAGGCTATCAGGTTGAACTCGAAGCCTATGTACCAGAAGGTATTGAAACAGTGATTCCTTATAAAGGGCATGTCTCTGAGATTGTGAACCAATTGCTCGGGGGTGTGCGCTCGGGAATGTCATATCTGGGCGCCCGTGAAATCACAGAAATGGCGACACAAGCTGAATTCGTCAAAATGTCAAACGCCGGTTGGGGTGAGAGCATTCCCCACGCTCGCAAATAAGCACTGTAGATTAAATGGGTTAACTAATCAGAAACCTGATTATAATTGACCAATGCAAACGTCGGAGACAAATATTTGAAGGTATGATCATGGGTATGGTCAATCGCATTTTTTAAGCTACTCCAACTTCTGACCATGGCATTGTCGCGCCCCTGTGCTATTTGGTCACCCAAACTATGGGGAGTAAAAGCGGTACTTCCCTGATGCAAAGCATGTTGGAACAGAGGCTGCCTTTTTTCCGGTTTTTGTTGTCCACTCAGACTTCTGAGTACCTTAATTTTGTTTTTTCTTTTGCTGCGAGGTGGGGTCAACGGAATCTTAGCTGATAAACGTCCCATGGATTTGCTCTCCCTTATTTGTTTTCTAATTCTAGACTATCATTTAGGCTGTCTTAAGCTTATAAAAGCGCTTATAAAATAGTATAAAAGCTGAGTTTCGCTAAGGTTAAACTCACCAAAACCTAAAGTTAACCACTAAAACCCCTTTAATTAACCAAAACATAAGAATATTTCTCGTCTACTGGACTATATATAGGTATAGATTTAAATATCGCGTAGGAGAGCAGAATATGCCACAATTAACTCGTTTACAGTCCGCCGACTATATGGCAATGACCCGTGCAATGGATCAAAATGGCAACCACAAGGTTGATCAAAATGAAGCCAATATTGGCAGAAATACACACAATAAGATCGGCAACCAAAATGGAGTTGCTGGAACCCGTGAAACCGCTACTGCTTTAGAAAATGGTGATGTCTTTCTAACTGGCGTAAATGCCGCCACAGCGGATAAAATCGCTGACTATTTCTCCAAGCGCGAAGACAATTTTGATAAACCCGTTGCCCAATGGGTCAGCGATGCCTGGATCTCTAAAGCTGATTTTGATTTTGATCCCCAGGCCAAAGCCGCTATCGACGTCAATCGTGATAATCGCGTCAGCAGCAAAGAATTCGCCGCGGCTCTGGTTTCAGGCGTATTAACTATCGGCGAAGCCCGCCAGGTCAGCCAGGATCCCTTCCAAAAGCCAGGCAGTGGCCACGGCAACGACCCTTTCCAAAAGCCAGGCAGCGGCCAGGGCAATGACCCCTTCCAGAAACCAGGTTACGGCCAGGGCAATGACCCTTTCCAGAAACCAGGCAATAACCAGGGCAACGATCCCTTCCAGAAACCAGGCTATGGCTCATCAATCCCCGATTCAGGCGCTTATCTTCAAATTGAAATGACGCGCAGTATGCGCAGTGATTATGAAAAAACCCAATTGCTAACTGATTTGGCGTCCAAACCCAACCTGTCTCCCAGAGAGCAAGAAATGCTCGCTGAAGCTGCCGTAAAAAACGTCTCTTCTGATTTTAGCCAGGGCCAAATTTTGACTGCCCTTGCCAATAATAGCAATCTGCATGAAGAAGGTGCCATCAAAGTCCTTAAAGCAGCTCGTGAACTCAGTGATTATAGTCGCAGCCAATTGCTTGACACGGTAATTTCAAATCACAAACTGGGCCCCAAAGCGCAACAGTCTGCGATTATTACAGCAACCACTATGAGTGGCTATAACCAAACCCAAAGCCTGCTAGGAATTATCTCTAAACAGAATCTAGCCCCTCAGAACAAAGAGTTCTTGATGGATCAAGTTCGTCAGCACGTCAGCTCTGACTATGACAAACGCCAAATCATGGATGCCTTGTTCTAAACCAAACATCGTTTAAATAAAAAGCGCCCCCAGTGGGCGCTTTTTATTGTTAAAAAATCGAAACAGACTAATCAGTTAAGGGACTCTGGTCTGGCGTTGGTTTGGCTACGGCCGCTAGATAGTTTTTCTCAGCAGCGGCAACCAAATGCACATCAAAATGGGGACACCAGGCGCTCAGATAGCGACCGTAGACACAGGCCGTATCAATCTGCACGCATTCTATATCTTGCCAGTAGCGCACCTGCTTAGCCGGTGTGTGCCCAGAAATATGTTGGCGCACCTGATCCGGTCGATCTGTCGGCACTGTTCGATTCCATAAAGCTTGCCAGATCGAAACACGCAAGGCCTCTTTTGCAAAAATACTTTCAGGAGGAGCATCGATTGCTTGCAAATACTCAAGTTCTTGTTGCGTGATCAGGGCATGGGTCACTACGACATCCTTGTCTTGCCAGAGAATCGGCAGCGCACAAAGGTATTGTAGGGTTTCTACAGGCAAAATCCAACTCTCAGGTGGCATTTCTGAATCAAGTCCAAAGCTCTGCAGGGTTTCTCTACCGCCCTGGTTTACCCACATATCCAGACTCATTTGTGAATAAGCAGGCCAATCTAAGTCAGCACCAAAGCCCCCATCGCGGCGCTCATACTGATCGCGCAGAGTATACATCAGTGGCGGAAAACAAGCCCGACCTTCAGCAAAGTTTTGGGGAGCAAAATCCGCCAGGCATTGCAAAAGCATCAGTTCGTGATTACCCATGATTGCCGCATGTGAACCCGCGGCCTCGCCGCTTAGAAAATGACTCAACACCCCGGCCGAATCAGGCCCCCGATCAATCAAGTCCCCTACGGAGACAATCAGAGCTTCAGCTTGTTGGGAAGCAGCATGTTCCAGAATTTGCGCCTCTAAATCTAAGAACTCCGGGTAACAACCATGGATATCGCCAATAAAATAGGGAATCTGTTTCATGAGAATCAGTTTACCTGATTGAGGCCGGGATTGGTAAAAGGGTGTGAGATCGATCGGCATTAACTGATAAGAGCCAGGCTTAACGAGAGAAAACCAACAATTGGCTTGCTTTCGAAAGCTCTGCCGAGCCCAGAAGATCGCTAAACTCTTGAAAGGACTGTGTCGATTCTTGCACGGATGCGTCTTGCTGCACGTTTAATGAATCCGCCGCTATAGACCCAGTGAGCACATAATAGTCATTCGCATTAATGCTGTGAATATCCGTGTGTAAAATCACCTGATGCCCCCGTCCCAGTTCAGCTTGAATCAGCATATACGCTTTGTGGGGGTCTACCGAAAGACTTAAGACTTCAGCGCGCACCATTTGTCCCACTAAATTGGCCTGATAGGTGACAAGTTGAATGACCTCTTGATGGGACAGAGTATCCAAACCCGATAAAGGAGGAAGCAAGTCATTAGCTTGCGCAGCTGTCTGATCTCGCTCACTTTGCCATTCAGAATACGTTTGAGAAAACAACTGGTTTTCGTAGCCCTCGACGCCTAAATTTTTTAAGACCATCCAGGCAGCAGAAAAGCCGCGTGCCATTTTAGGCTTCTGACTTCGATTTTGAGAGCGCCAGGTTCCCCGTTGAATTGCAAGAGAGTGATTTAATTCACGTGGGTGAGCAGAATGAGACTCCTGACGAAAATCTGACATGAACAGCACCAACCCTGTTATTTATACAAATACATAAGCAAAACATGATGACTAACCAGATCATCGCTAATGGATTTATCTAGACAGGGGCCTGCCAACTGAATTTAATTAATCCAGTATTAACTAGAAGAAAATGCTTAATAAATATTCATACTTTTAAAAAAGTTTAGCTAAATAGGGATTCAAAAAAAGCTGATCAGGATCAAGACTGGAGCGCAACTGACAAAAATGGTGCCATTTTGGGTAAGTGGCAGCCAGCTGATCAGCATTTAAGAAATGACGCTTGCCCCAGTGAGGACGTCCCCCCACCGCTAAAAAGAGAGCTTCAGCTTGTTGAAAATAGTCCTGCCAGGGCATGCCCCGGTACTGATGCACAGCCAGATAAGCAGCTTCCCGTTGATAGCTCGGACTCAACCAGATCGAATCAGACTGGACAAAACGACACTCAATCGGAAAATGCACCCGTATCTTTTGGCTTGCAATCATCCCCAGTAGCTCACGCAAAGTGGATTTAAACTCCGCTCGCGGCACACAGTATTCCATTTCTTCGAATTTGGTCCAGCGCTGATTGGCAAAAATACGGTGCGAATCGTCAATTTGTTGCTGATCAGAAATCGCCAAACCACAGAGCTGAGCCACAGCTGAAGTGCTGGCAGGAACCCGACGACTGATTTCTGACAAGGCCCAAAAGGCCATGTTTTCAAGAAAAAGCTCATTGAGCTGATGCTTCAATCGCGCGCCCGACGGCTGCTCTGTGATATCACTCAATTTGAGCTGTACATATGGACTGCCTGGAAAGACAAAAAACTCCACATGTCGGTGGGCCAGCAATAGCTGATCCAACTCTGCTAAGACCTGATCCAAACGTTGGCGCCGCAATTGTAGTTTCAAGCGATAAGCCGGCTGAACCTTGAGCGCCACAGCAGTCACGATGCCCAAAGTGCCGAGGGACACCCGGGCAGCTTCAAACCAGGGATGGCTGGCGTCAATCAGATGAATCTGCCCATCAGCGCTCAATAAGCGTAAGGCTCTGACCTGGGCCGATACCGATTGCAGCAACGCGCCGGTACCATGGGTGCCCGTTGAAATTGCCCCTGCGATCGACTGCGTATCAATATCCCCCAGATTAGCCAGGGCCAAACCGCAATCTGCCAGCAAGCGATTGAGTTGAGACAAACGGGTACCCGCCCGCACCCAAACCTGTTCTTGTTCGATCTCAATGCGTTCAATGCCACTCCAGCGATCCAGTGAAACCAAGCAATCTTCGGTTTCAATTAAAGGCGTAAATGAATGGCCCGCTCCAACCACACGCAGTTTCCCCCCTCTTTGGCGCACCTGAGAGACCAGTGCTTGTAATTCGGCTTCTGACTCCGGGTAAAGTAACTGTTGTGGCTTAAAACGCAAGCCTCCTGACCAATTAGAAAAATACCCCGCACGCGATAAGGTGCTCACAAAAAGCACTGGCCTTCGCCACGATAAGTCGGCACGACCTGATAAGGCCGACTTTGGCGCAAGAGTAAAAGTTCGTTAAAACGCTCACAAAGCTCACCAGCCTTGGCATGACGAAACAAGATCGGGTCCCCCAGACTGAGGTGTTCAGGGCCAGAATACTGCACCGGAGTCTGCACTTCGCCAGCCCCTTCTAGAGCGGTCAGACTGGCCCCAACAGGCAGCCAGACCTGAGGTTGCTTTTCGAGGCCAACACTGCCAGAAGCAATATAGCCACCGCCCAGGCAGGTGTATTTATCAGGGGCAGGCTGACGCACAATCGGTAAAGCAAAACCAGCGGCGGGCTCCAGCTCAAAACGCTGATAAGTATCAAATAATGTCGGTGCAAAGAAAGCCGAGCCAGCAGTCAATTCAGTCACGGATTGATCCTGAGCAGTCCATTCCAGACTGCCTGTGCCGCCACCATTCACAAAATCGAGAGCAACACCCTGAGCTTCTAAAAAGTCGACCGTCTGTTGCCGACGTTCAAAGACAGCCGGAGCCGAACGTTGTTGCAAGAACTGGATCAGACGATTTTTGACATTTTGACCGGGCATGCGATCACCGACCCCGGCGAGCTGTGCTTCGTAGCCCATCAAGGCCGCAATCCGCAGATGTTTAAAAAGCCGCAATTGACGATAGACTTGTTTAAATGACTCCAGATCTCGTAAAGGAGAACGCCAGACCCCAAAGTGCAGACCAGGAAAGTCACTGGACATATCCAGATCCAGACAAATCGGTAAGACAGCGCCGGCCTGACGTGCCAAAGGCTCCAATAAACGGGCTTGTTCTGAGCTATCAATCATCAAATAAATCCGCTTACCCTGAGCAACCAGGGTACAGATTTCAGCAATTGCTTCTCGATCCTGACTGGGATAGCCCACCAATAGATTATCAAAACCCAATTTAGCCAGCCAGACGGCTTCAGCAGCGGTAAAGCACATGATCCCGGCTAAGCCTGGTTGAGTGAGTAAATAGCTCAGAATTGCACGGCAGCGAATCGATTTACTGGCAATCCGCACTGGCAAGCCTCTCGAACGGCTTTTGACTTGTTTGCGATTAAGATCAAGCGCATCAAGATCGACAAAAGCACAGGGCAATTTGCGATCCTGCCAGAGTCGTCGGGCATCCGTATAATCCATTACCAGTGCCCTCCGCTGCGCTTGCTTAATTCTGATTCAGAGAAAATAGGTGCTTGAAGACTACGATCTAAATCGCGCTCAGAAGCTGGCTTAAGCATGGCCTCTGCCAGACGGCTATAGAGCGTTTGAAAAGCCGCTAAAGTCCAGCGTCCAAAAACGGTGTGGCCACCTTCATAGCCTTGCAAGTCATACTCTTCAGGCGTGGTGCAATAGCCTGAATAGGCATTTGAATAAGCACAAATTACCGTTTCGGTGACGCCGCGCCGGGCCAGGATCGCCAGCACCGTCGCCCGCAAGCGTCGGGCAGCAGTCGTGGTGATCTCACCAGGGAACACGATCAAAGCCAGCTCCCCGATGCAAGCCAATTGAATCGGCAGAATTTGCGGAGTCCAACTGTGTTCGTTAATCGCCTGATTTTTGGCTAGCCCACGCAATTGCCCCAGCACCGGGTCCAGAGCTGCTGGCAGCGGTAGCTTAGACAGTTCACTAAAACCCAAAAATCGACGGCGGCCACTTTCGACAGCCACAACCTTGGGAGCCTGTCGTTGGCGCTCAGAGACAAATTGCTGATAAGCCTCGGGGTCCTTTTTTGCCAGAATCTTCTGCTGCAACAAGGTTTGCGCCTGACTGATCCCAGCAACGACTTTGGCCAAAGCAGGAGAAATGCCTTTGCCGTCGACCAGAGTGCCTTCTAAAAAGGAGACTCCATGAGCCGGTGGCGCCGTATAGCAGTCTTCACGCCCGCCGGTAAAAGCCGGGTCACACAAAATATTCCCCAGATCGTGATAGAGCAGTTCAGAGTCGAGTCTTGGACTCAGGGCCTGAAAGTCTGCTTGCTCTAAAATTCGCCGGGCCTGCCGGGCTTGCAAACGTCCGTTAAAACGGGCGGATTCCAGATCAGAGTCAAACTTACCCCGTGGCCAATTTTTGCCTTCGCCATAAAAATTAGGCGAGACGTCACCCGCCGCGGCCTGGGCAAATAAACAAACCGCAGCCTGACCTTGTTCTGCCAACAAATGGCGTTCTAGTTCAATCGCAGCCAGTCCTTTATTGTCACCACTAATGCCCGTATTGTCATTATCCAGGCTGGTGGCATGCACCCCAAACCAATTGCTGACCATCACGGTTTGCCCACCGGATTGGGCCCGTAAGAGATACATATTGCGATCAATCGCCAAATGGGTTTGCGTCGGCAACAAAGGCTCATTTTCAGGATTGGCATTATAGGCTTTCAGAGCACGGTTAAAAGCGACTTCTTGATCAGCCGGGAAGGCGGCTTTGGCAAAATCAAGTGAAGCTGGCTGCAGGGTTTCAAGGGCCTGGCTGATTGCTCCCACAAAAGCCTTCACAATCGCGGCAAAGACCTCTGGCTGAAAGCCTGGTGTCGTCAGATTATAAAGCATATGGTGGGAATAACCTGAGGGCGCAGCATGGGTATGCTGGGCTGACAAGACCAATTGGCGTTCTTGCAAATCAGGATACTTTGCCTGGAGCGCTTTGAAGATTGCTTGCTGCAAAGCCTGGGTCACAAAGCAAATTTCGGCATTGGCAAAAATCAATAAGGAGTCAGCCTCGTCTAAATTAGTTAGCTGAGTTTGAGCGGCCCAGGCACGCACATAGAGATCGCTGAGCTTGTATTGCACCTGATTTTGATGCGCTCCATAGCCCATCATGCCAATCTTGCGCGATTGGCTCAAAATACGTTCGCGGCCCGTGCCCAGAGAGAGAAGTATCATGGCTGCATTATAGCGATAAGTGAAAATTTTTGCGTAAGAAGGAGTCGCTTAAAAACATAAGTTAAGCTCAAGAAACCGAGAATTTTAGAAAGGAAAGCTTCAGCCAATGAGCCCAGAATCATTCGGAATTGAAAACTAAGCTTCCCTAAAGGAAATCAGCTGGTTTTCACGGCGGTAGGTATTGACGCGCTTGCTCAGGGCCTGCGCCAGACGATTCTTAGAATAGACAAAATCCTTGCCATCGCGGCGACCGGAATCATTCATGACCACCGATCCATCACTGCGTATCTCTTTGATCACCATATAGTGCCCCTGAGACAGAGAACGTAGACCCGAAGATAATAAAATCAATTTGTCTCCTCGTTCAAGGCCTTTGCGCATATCCGCCAGAGTGCGGTCAACATTGGTGCTAAGTCGTTTGACTGAAAAGTCCAAATCGAGGCCTTGCTTGGCAGCTGTACGCACAACCGCTTTACCAACTTGCTGGGAGTCTAGAGCATAAGGGCCGCTACGACTACCCGTGGGGGCGCCGACCAGACTACGCAAAGCATGCATGCTGGGGGGCTGAATGCCATAGGCTTTTAAAATCATCGCTGATGAGGCTGGACCGCAATTGGCCTGGGCTTCTTTGCGTGTGCCACCGTTTTTACCGATTTCACCGAATTGATAGGTATAATCATCTTTTAATGGTTTGCGAGTGGGAGCGGGGCGTGTTGCACTGAGCGCTGGCGCTAAGTCTGCCGGTCGGGCTTGCGGACGCTGTGAAATCAAAGGAGCCAGGCTCGATTGGACTGGTTCAGCAGGGCTATGCAGCGGGCGGGCGCGAGGAATCGGAGGATTGTTAATCAGCGCTTGCTGGCCAGCTTGAGGGGCTGAAAAAAGCTGTGGGCTTGTGCTAAAAACTTGGGAAGGCACACTTTGAGTCGGCGCTTGAAACGAGGTTTGGGCCTGAGGCACAGTCGCTGGAATCCCCCGCTGTGAAAGCATTCCTGAAATACGCTGGAAGCGGTCCAGAGGAGTCGACACCGGAGCGGGTGAGGGTAGAGCAGGCTGCCGAAATTGAGAAACCAGAGCCTGGGGGGATAATAAAGAAGGCATTTGTCTGACGGCTGGCAATACTTGCATCGCAGGCGCAGGCCGTTGGAACAGCTGTCCGGGTCTTTGTAATTGCAGTGATAATGAAGCCACTTAACTCACGCCTTAACCCTTCTTTATTTTGTACTTAATTTAATTTATAGGGAGCGTTTGATTTTAACTCGCTTAGTTAAACTATAAGTTCACCTAAAATTAACCACTTCTTAAGATCGTAAATATTTATTGCAAAAGTGATTTTTTCAGGCATGTTTTTGGTATTTGCGTGGGATAATCCGAATATGCCCAATTTACCATCTAATCGACTGGCCCAATTTGTCAGTCCCACTTCTCAGGCTGATCTGATCGCACGCAGCCAGCATGGCACCTTTGCCAGCCATGCTGAAGCTGAGGCAGAAGCACGTAAAATTGCCGATGCTCCCGATCAAGATGCCGTGATTCTGGAAACAGAAGCTGGCTTTACCGTGGTGGGCGTAGATGAAATCCATTCTCTTTTGCCTGGTGGCAGCTTTAATGGTGAATTGCGACGAGAAGCCCCGATTGTCTCTTTTATTAGTACGGACCCGCTCAGTGGCGAAGAAACTGTCATCGGCAGACAGTCGTCTGGCGCAGAGTCAAACACTGGGCCCGCTGCTAAATTGCCTGCCACAGCCCTCGATCGCTATATAGCAAAAAACCCCAAACAAATGGGCAAAGTGCTGGGCCCTGAACATCAGGCTAAAATCGCTGAGCTCAACGATTTGATTCGTGCTGTTGAGCAAACCGGTATCAAAGTTAGCATTGAACTCGATGATGATGTCTTTGAAAACAAAGATAAGATCGCTGGTTTCCAGAATCTGCTCGACTATACCTTACAAAACAACGAAGCCTTACAGCAACGTAGTATTCGTGAAATTGCAATCGTCGACGAATGGGATGGTGTTTTTGGCACCAAAGTCGAACTAGAATACGACAAAGACAAAGGCAATCGCCGTCTTGAAATCGGGGATGACTTTCTGGACGATTGGGGCGACGGCCTGGTCGACAAAAGCATTAGCAAACTTGAAAAAAATCTGGGCAAAAGCCTGAGCGAAACCGAACTCACGCAGCGCAGCGAAAGCTTTCAGGGCATTCGCCAAAATCTCACCCGCAGCTTTGATCGTATCAATCAATTGCAGCAGCAAAGCTTAGGCCAAAACCCACCCGAACTCAAAGCCCTGGTCTCAGAGCTTGAAAGCAGTCTGGCCAGCCTCGAAAAAGAGCTACTGCCAAAAGCCAAAAGCCAGATCAAAAATTACTCCGTCAAACAAGAGCGCCAGGTTTCTGAAAAATATCTAAAAACCTTTGAGGACACCTTAGCTGAGCTCAAGCGCCAAATCAAACAACTCGAAGGCGCTCAAAACCTGGAGCCATTAGAGCGCAATGCCCGCCTTGAAAAGCTTAAAATTGTGCTGCTCAAAGGTGCCGAGAGCTTACCCGATCAGCGCAATTATCTGGGCGGCTATGTCGGCGGTCTCGGCAACGGCGCTCCGCCTAGCTCGGGTTTGGAATACGCCCGTACCCTGGGCAAAGATCGCAGCACGACAGCCAGTCTACGGGCTGGATCTAGCGGCATGGTCAAAACCCAGGGCGTCAATAAAAGCGACCTGATGTTAGGGCTGGGAGTCAGCCATACCTTCCATTCACGTCAGGCAGGTCTGGATGGACTGAATGTCGGCATCGGTGTGGGTCACAGCCGCCAGAGTCCCTTTTTCGTGGGTGTCAACGCTTCTAATAGCTGGTATCTCAATAATTATCATGGCCTCAAAGATCAGGGATCTGTGGTCGCTGGCCTGGATGCCAGTATCGGCACCTATAGCAATTTGGGCGCACATGTCAATGTCGAGAAACAATTGTCCCAGCGCATCGATTTTGAGGGTTCAGGCGAGCTTTCGCTCTGGAACCGAGGCGCTGAAGCTGAGCTGGAGTTTCAGCTTGGCAAAAACAAAGATCTCTATTTAACTGGCGGTATTGGCACCAATAAACTGGTCTATGCAGGCCTGGGCTTTAATGACAAATACGAGGCTGAAATCGGACTCGGCGGAATTTCTTTTGGCAAAGACTCTAATAATTTACCCGGCGAAAGTGGTTGGGAAGTCGGCATCAGCCTGATTCCGCTACCTTTGCCTTATTATCGCCACAATCGGGTTCCGGGCTATCAGTTTACTTACGCTGACAAAAGCACCGAGTATATTACCCCCAATGGTAGCTTTATGACCACCAAAGAAAACAGCGAAGGCAACAAGCAGCGCACAGTCTATGTACCTGATCCCAAGTCAAGCAAAGACCCCAATACGATTGTCTATCGTCAAATCCAGTCTCGTGAGCAACTCGACAATCTGGAACAGGCGCCCAAACGTGAGATTTCGATTGGCCCGCTGGGTTATTTAACGGTCACCGAAAATGGCCAGGCGTTGATCAAAGACGGCTTGATCCAAAGCCCTCTGACCGAAGCGGATCTGGGTATCATTACCGACCAGGCGGGCGTGCTCTGGTTTGATCGCATGCATCCTGAGAGTCAGCACCACAGCCTGGGTACCCGGCGTCAAGAATTACCATTGCCGCTCTATCGCGCCATTCACCATTAATGTCCCTCTTTGTCTGAGGAATCCGAAGTCCAGCTAATTAGCTCTTGACACTAGATCTCCTTAAAATCAAACCTTTTTTGACTTTCCCTCTCAGTTCATGTAAGGTTCTGGCTGAATATGAATTTAGTTTCAGGCCAGAATTAGGGGGAATATGTCAGATAAAGATGAAATTTCCGCTCTAAAGCTGTCGTTAAGCCATTTGCGACAAGAATTCAGCTCGCGATCGCTGGAATTAGAGCAACGTATTCAGGCACTCGAACAACACATCCCCTACACCACGCCAGCGTCTCACTCCCAAGCGAAAGCCAGGGTGATTCAGTCCTCTCCAGAACGCCCCAAAGCTATTGTGATTCAGTCTTCGGGAGATTTTCAAGCGGCCCGTACGACGCAAACCGTCCCGACGGCCATGACAAAGCCATTGACAGAAAAACCCGCAGCGGCTGCGGCCCTCAATATCAACCCAGCAGCCGAAATGAGAGAGTCTGTCTTTACACAAATCCTCAATACCCAAAACCCTTTATTGCAGCCATTGAGCGACCTGATGGGCAAAATCTGGGCATTCTATCAGCATTACAAAAACCAGGGCAAAGCGCCCGTCTTTTTTATGACTTTAGCAGGTATTCTGGCCCTGGTCCTGGGTTTTGGTTATCTCTTACAGTATTCCTTCCATGAGTATCTAAACCCGATGGGTAAAGTCGGCCTGGGCTTTTTAGCCGCCATTGCAGTCACCTTTGGCGGGCTCAGGCTCTGCCAACAAAAGTCTGAGATGTCTGAGTTTGGCTCCAGCGTGATTGCCCTGGGCCTCATTTTGAACTATCTCTGCGCTTATTTTGCCGGGCCTTATTTTAAGATATTGCCTGATCTCTGGGGCTTTGGATTGCTATGCATCGTGACTCTGTGCGCCTATTTACTGGCTTTGCGTTATGAAACGCGAATTGTCGCCCTGGTCACGCTTATAGGCGGCGCCTGCGCCCCGATCTTGCTCGGACAAATTGATCAGACCCCCGAAGTTTATGGCGCTTATCTGCTGGTACTCACACTGGCCAGCCTGGTTTTATCCGTAAAAATCCCCTGGGAGCCTCTCGCTTATACCACCCTCTTACTCAGCACAGGCCTGCTTGAAATGCTTGTCTTACAAAACACGGCCAGCGAGATCACTGCCTGGCTATGGGTCGCTATTCTGCATGGCTTTTTCTATCTCTTTGCGGCCTACGCCCTCTACCAGGTGCGTCAGAGCAAGACCGTTTCAAAGCAGATCGTTCTCTTATTAAGTCTAAATAGTGTTTTCTTTTTGTTTGGCCTCTACCAATTGATGCCCAACAGCCTGACACTGGGCATCAGCTATACCCTCAACCTGATTCCCTGGCTGCTCGTTGGCCTGGCTGCTCAGCGAATGACAGCAGAGGATCAGATACCCGCTAACTTTGCCGAAAGCACCCGTGAAAAGATTCAGATGCTGAGTCTACTTCATGCTGGACTGCTGCTGGGTGCAGCGATCCTGGTCTTAATCAACCCAGAGGCGATGGCACTCATCTGGGGTGTTGAGAGCATCTTATTGTTCTATCTGGGTCGGCGCTATAATTATGCAAGCGTCCGCGCCGAAGCCCATATTCTGGGCTGGATTGCAGCAGCTCAGGCACTTGTCCAGACATTGAGCTGGAGCTTCGATCAATTACATCACTTTCGTGATCTCAGTCCTTTCAGCCTTGATATGGGCTGGGTCAACCTGATTTTCCTGCTGCTCTTGAGCGGTAGCTTTGTCTGGATCAAAGACCAGCAAGGGTATCCTCCCTTAGGTAAGCAGGAGCTCAAACTGGGACGGGTTTACGATGAATTCTTCTCGGTCTTTATCAGTGCTGGGTTTTTACTGACAGTGGCACTGCTGTGGTTACCCGGTGTCTGGTTTCTGAGTCTGCTCCCGATCTGCTTTTTGATTTTTCGCAGTCAGCGTAAAAACCTGCCTTACTCTGAATGGATCGGTCTGGCGCATTATGGCTTGTGGAGCATTCCAATTACATTGAGTATTTACGCCACTTCAGAATGGGGATTTATGGACCAAACCCTGATGGGAAAAGCAGCTCGCATCATGGCTTTTCTCTCGCTGTGGTTGATCCCTCAGTTTTACGCTCGTTTTTGTCCGCAAGCAAGAGGCGCTGCTGAGGCCGTCAAGCTAGAACGCTTCTTTTTTCTGTGCCTTCCCCTCTGCTTTTTGCCCTCAGTTATACGCCACCAGCCTGATTACTTGCCACTGGCGATCTGGCTATCTGCCGCTATTGCGCTCGCCCAATACCATTACCAGCGCGGGTCAATTCTAAAAAATGAGTTTCGATTTTTGGTGGTTCTGGCAGCACTCGGTAATTGCCTGGCTGGTCTGATCTTTGTGAGCAATCACTGGCCTTCACAGGCCTTTTCAGGTTTAGCGCTAGGTACTCTCTTTTTTGCAGGACTGATGGCTTATGAGCGCCGACTTCAGCGAAGCCCTCAGCAAGCAGGTCCTGCTTTTGAAATGCAGCAATCCTTGCATGCCCTCGCCAGCTTTGGACTCTATTACTTCGGGATCGCTCTCAGTCTCGGCATCTACGCCTGGAGCCTCAATCAGGGATTAGGTCTTGCCAGTGGACTGCTTTATTTTTCGCTGCTCTTGCACTACCAGCAGCCCCTGCGACTGTTGCGCAAGTCCTACTTTGCGGTCTATCATCTCTGCTGGGCTTTTCTGGTCAGTCTGGGTTTTTGGGGCTTGCCCGCCGTGCTGGGTTTAGCCCCCGCTTATAACCCGCTGCTGAAAACAGCCTTCCTGATACTCGGTGGCATCAGTGGGGCGGCACTGGTTTATCGCAGCTCAGCGCCTATTCGCGCCGTTTGGCTCAACTTACGCCCCATTCCTAAAGAGATCTATTTTTGGGGCTACCATCTCTATCTTTGCTTTTGCTATGTTCAGCTATATAGCCTATGGCTCCCTGAGTTTATGGGGCCTGCGATTTCAATCTCAGGGGTATTGCAAGCCACGATACTCCTTTTCCAAACCCTCCAGGCGCGTTACCGTCCGCTGCTGAGCTTATCGATTGTTTGCTTTGGCATTGCAGGGGTTAAAATCGTGTTCTTTGATATGCAGGGCTTTTCAATGATCCAAAAAATCCTGGCCTTTATGGTGATTGGCGCCCTGCTGCTAGGCGGGGCTTATCAATATCAAAAATTGCGTCCAGCTATAGAAGAAGTCTAGTTTCCAGCTGCGAGACACAAAAAATTCAGTGAACCTATACATTCAACGGAGCCCCCACATCTCGTCGCTTCATGTATTAAACGCTGACGTCGTCTTGTAGCAGAGCTTAAAACTCATTTATACTAATGATACTAAATATTTCAATATCAAATAATTTGTTGAAGCGAGTTAAAGCGAATGAAGTCCGAGCGCCTGCTGCTATTCACTCTGGCAGCGATCCAGTTTTCCCATATCATGGATTTTATGATCATGATGCCTCTGGGGCCTCAATTGATGCGTCTGTTTACGATCAGTCCCCAGCAATTTAGTTTTTTGGTGTCTGGCTATACTTTTTCAGCAGGTATCTTTGGCTTTCTAAGTGCTTTTGTGGCCGATCGCTTCCCTCGCAAACCGCTCTTAATGTTTTTGTTTACGGGCTTTGTACTGGGTACCTTGACCTGTAGCCAGGCACCGACTTACGAGGTGCTGCTGGCAGCTAGAATCTTTACTGGCGCATTTGGCGGCATTCTGTCAGCGATGGTCTTCGCCATCGTGGGCGATACGATCCCCCTCGAACGCCGGGGTACAGCCATGGGCTGGGTCACAGCAGCCTTTTCAGCAGCTTCGGTTTTTGGCGTCCCCTTTGGCTTGTTTTTGGCTGACAAATTCTCCTGGCATGCACCGTTCTTGTTCCTGGCCTGTATGGGTCTGCCAGTTTGGTTATTGGCCTGGCGCTTTATCCCCAATACCCAGGCCGAAAGCTTCCGCGAAAACCCGCTGCAATTGGTACAGCGCGTCTCTCAAGATCGCAATCAACAATGGGCCTTGCTATTAATCATCCTGATGATGCTGGGCCAATTCTCGGTGATCCCTTTTTTGAGCCCTTCGATGGTCGCCAATGTCGGCTTTAGCGAAGGCAGTCTGGCCTATATCTATCTGCTCGGTGGTTTCACCACCCTTTTTACAGGCCCCTGGATCGGGCGCCTGGCTGATCGCCATGGCCGCCAGCATGTGCTCTATCGCTTTCTGATTTTGTCAATTGTGCCCGTAATCTGGATTACCCATCTGGGACCCTCCCCGATGCTGGCCGTTTTGCTCCTGACCACGAGCTTCTTTGTGGTCAGCGGGGGGCGTATGATCCCAGCCATGGCAATGATGACGGCGGCCGTCGCTCCCCGTTATCGCGGCAGCTTTATGAGTTTACTGTCTGCTGTGCAACAAATATCAGCGGGTGTGGCTTCGCTACTGGCCGGTTGGATCATTGTCGAAAATGCCCAGGGGCAATTGCTGCACTACCCGATTGTTGGCTATCTGGCTGCAGTGACCTC
>JBBKWI010000057.1:0-27613 GCA_037968875.1 Candidatus Sericytochromatia bacterium
CTACCTGTCCGTCTTTGAAAGGGACGAATGCCACAAAATATCCTTTCTGCTCAAAAGGCGCCCGGTTCCAGGAACCATGAAAAGCAATAAAAGCCCCATTTTGATAGGTTTTGGCAAACTGGCTGCCCGTATAAAAAAGTAAATCATTGGGTGCGTAGTGAGCAGGGAAACCAATCAAGGGGGGGGCCAGTTCAGCGCAGCGACCGACTGCTTTGCCATTGCCGCCATACTCAGGGCTGAGGATCTTTTTCTTTTGCTCAGGATCATAATAACAATAGGGCCAGCCCAGATCGCTGCCCTGCTTCATGCGCGCAAATTCTTCAGCAGGTAGTTCAGCACTTTGCTTGTCTGTATATAGCTCTGGATAGAGTGACTTGAGCTGGTCGCGGCCATGCTGTACCAGGTATAAATCCTGGGCTTGCTGATTCCAATCAATGGCGACGGCATTGCGAATACCCGTGGCATAACGCAGACCCGTGGTTTTACTCTGGTTGGGGGTATCAATCGCAAAGCGATAAATGCCGCCAAACTCAGTCAGAAGTGGACAGGGATCCATTCCAGCGGAGCTCCGTTGTCTATCCCGTTCCTGGCAAGCATTCGAGGGCGCACCCACATTGACATAGAGATGGCCCTTGCCATCAAGCGCCAGAGAACGTGCGGCGTGCGCCGAGGGCTGCCCCAGATCGCTGACGATTTTTTCGGCAGGGGCTGTAGGTACCGCTTGATCGCTCAGGGGGACGCGCCAGACGCTTTCTTTACTGGAGTAATACAAATGGCTATTATCAATTGCCAGGCCTGTTCCGCATTCACTGTCTCCAAAATAATCTTCTTGATCGGCGCTGCCGTCTCCATTGCTGTCGCGCAAAGCGACCAGGCATTTGCCTTGCTTGGGTCCTTGTAGCCTGACATAGACCGTTCCGTTGTTGGCGACTACCAGATGGCGAGCTGGCCCCACCGCATCAGCAAAGAGAGTGATGCTAAATCCCTCAGGAACATTGATATCATCCAGGCTATTGCTTGCGTTGCTATTACTGGCAGGTGCTGAACTCTGGGCCGGTGGCGTCTTGTTGCTTTTGGCTTCAGAACGAGGTTCGCTGGTCTGACAGGCACTGAGCAGGGTAAGTAGGAGGCTAATCGATAAGAGGGGGTGCACTTGCATAGAGGTGGACTTCACTTTCGTTGATGCCCTTATTATGAAGGCTGATCCACTTCGTATTAAAGGACGATACTGCTCTCAAAATGATCGATCGGATTCGGTATAGGTCCTTGGCTTTTAATCGTTTGGGTCGGGTGCCAGGTCTTCAATACTGCTCTGGATTGATTGTCTGAGTTCTGCGACGACGGGCTTCGTGAGAGTATGGCCTGCACTTAAGATCAATTGATCGTGCAGGGCGATTAATTCGCGGTGGGTTTGTTGCTGGGCTTCGGGTTGGTATTCTTGACGCGTCAGCAGAGCCAATAAGCTCCCCCGATAATGCAGCGGGTTGTGCTCAGCGCCAGCGCAAAACCATTGCCAGCCCTGAATCTCCAGAGCCTGATGAATCACCTTGTGTAGCGGCCAGGTCTGCCAGTAGAAATCCAACAGGTTTTCTTCGAGCCACAGAGCCTGGATCTGATTGGCATTGTCGGGCAAGTCTCTCAGTACTCGCAACTCGACCTGGGCTGCCAGATAATAGTCGAGATTACGATAGGCCTGGCCATCAAAGCAGGGCGCCAAAAAATCGTCTTCGTTGAGCAATTTGCTGAAATCGCTATCTTCAAAATCATACCAGCCGGGTTTTTCGGGGCCTTCGGTCCATTGAAATAGTAAGAGACTATAGCGTGACCAGGCACTGCCTGGCGCACGCAAAGCCATTTGACCACAGTCTGCGAAAGCGGTGAGTTGTTCCAGTGGGGCATCTGTGGCCAGGCTTTTGAGATGGCGTAAGAGCGCCAGATAATTTGGATAGGGATTGACCAGGCTGCCGCTGATCATTTTTTCGAGCTGGGGTGCTTCTGATCTGCCCTCTTCTTGCCAGAGCGGGTATTCATAATTTAAAGTCTCAACGTAAGGCATATTTAATCCTGCTGCAGCCGCTCTAAATCTTGCATAAAGTCAGGGTAAGAGACTGCGATGCTATCGGCTCCCTGAATTTTTGTTGTTCCAGTAGCGATCAGGCCAGCCAGGACACCAGTCATGGCGATGCGGTGATCGTGGTGGGCTTGCCAAAGCCCGCCTTGCAAGCGCTGTTGACCAGGGATGCTCAGGCCATCCGGGTGTTCTTCTAAAGAGGCTCCCAGGGCCTTGAGATTGGCGGCCATTACAGCCAGTCGATCCGATTCTTTGACACGCAATTCTTCAGCGCCGCGAATTTCTGAATTGCCACTGGCCTGAGTTGCTAGCAGAGCCAGTAAAGGCACCTCGTCCACCAAAAATGGAATATCTTTGGCATCCAATTGCAAGCGCTTCAAAGGAGCGTAACTTAAACTCACACTGCCCCAGGGCTCAGGATCATGCTGCTGGATTTCCCAGTCTATCTCAGCGCCCATTTGTTTCAGGGCTTCAAAAAAACCAATCCGGGTTGGATTGAGTGAAACCTGATCGATTTGGATCTGGCTGCCAGGGATTAAGGCCGCTGCACAGAGCCAAAACGCGGCTGATGAAGGATCACCCGGAACGGTGGCTTGAGTGGCTTGTAAGCGTTGGCCGGGTTGGATTTTGATTTGCTGGTCGCTTTGACTTAAGTGAACGCCAAAAGCAGGTAGCAGGCGCTCGGTGTGATCTCTGCTGGCCAGTTCACCCGTTAGTTGAGTCGGGCTATCGGCATAGAGTCCAGCCAATAAGAGGGCTGATTTAACCTGGGCACTGGCGACGGGCAGGTGATAGCTGATGCCTTTGATAGGGGCTGGCTGAATGCTGAGTGGTGCAAAGCGTTCATGACTCAGACTGATTTGAGCACCCATACTGATCAGGGGGGTGGCGACGCGTCCCATCGGGCGAGCCGAAAGTGAGGCGTCACCGATCAGAGTGCTGTTGAATTTTTGGCCTGCTAAAACACCCATCAAGAGACGCAATGTTGTGCCTGAATTGCCGCAATCGAGGGCCTGCTGAGGGGCTTTGAGACCATTTAATCCGACGCCATTCACAAGGGTTAGCTCTGGCGAAATTTCAATCTCGACACCCATTTGCCGCAAGACCTGGGCCGTCGAACAAACGTCCGCCCCATTGGCCAGACCTTGAAACTGTGACTGGCCTTCTGCCAGGGCACCAAAAAGCAAGAGTCTATGGGAAATTGATTTGTCTCCAGGAACGGTCAGACGTCCCCGCAGAGCAGAGCTGCTTCGCAGGCTCAGGATCTGCGCGATCTGCTGAGACATTTATTGCGCCTGAGCTTCGATTTGCCCACTGGTAACGGACTGAATTTCAAAACGAAAAGGCTTTAGGCTGGCATGTGTAGATAGTGCCTCAGCCAGGTGATCCGCTTTACCGGCAAATTCAATTTCGTACTGAGCGACTTTGTTGCGGAAGATCTTTCGGTCGATTTTTTTGATGCCAGGGATTTGCTCTAAAGCAGCTCGTAAGGCACGCTCACGATTGAAAATCAGCCCGCGGATCACCAATTGCACGCGCTGGCTGGTGGACGCCGGGAGTTTGGCGATTTCAAGCGTAAAAAACTGACCGGCTTTGGTGGCTGCTTGCTCAATCGCTTTGGATTCAGCCATATCCTGACCTGAGCCACCGGCAATCGTTTGAAAGCTTTTGGCGGCCAAAATTTCACCCGTATCAACCCGGATCACGCGGGCGTCAATGCGGCCCTGGGTCATGATTGTTTTGAGGCCGCCATAGGTTTCGATCGGTCCATCTGCTGTTGGGCGAGTCAGGGTCGTGCCGACGACCAACACATCGACCCCCTGATCTCTCAGAGTGGGTAAAGCGGCCAGATAGTTGCCCTGCTGAATTTGCTGCATGATTGCCGGTTGATTCAGTTGCACCAAAGCGCCTTCATCAGCGACCCGAAAACCTTTTTCGATGATCATTTGATTGAGGCGAGACTTAGCGGCTTCATTAGAAGCACGCGCTTCGCCATTAGAGACCAGTACCACAGCGACATTCCAGTCTCGCAGCAGGCCCAGCTTGGCGAGCTGATCAACCAATGGCTCCAAAGAGACGGTTGACTCTACTTTGACCTGATAGATTCCATTTTTGTTGCTTTCAGAGAGCACCTTATAGCCACTGACATAGCCACTGGCTTTGGTTAAAATCGTATCGGAAACGACAGCCATATTTTCGACCAGAGTCTCTGAGATCACATAAACACCCATTGCTTGCTCAACAGCTAAGCGATTGGCCTGATTAATAGCGGCTTCACGGGCGCGCGCCTGACCGAGCTCCATACTGGATTCTCCAGTCGTAATCACGGTTTGTGCTGTGCTCTCTGCTTGAACAGCGAGGCTAAGCCCACTCAGGCTAATCATCAAAGCGAGCACTAAGCGTTTAAGCATGGGAATCCCTCTAGTCTTTTTGCTGATAAAAAAGTGAAATCGTGGTGTTGCCACAAAGATCACCATCGGGGTCGGCCACAGCACTTTCGCTCTGAGCGATATGGAGCACTTCGATCTCTAAATGATCTTTGAACCAGTCATTGATTTGGATCTGTAATTCCTGGGCATCGGGGCCTTCAAAAATTTTGGTCTGAAGCATAGTTCACTATTCCATTTTTATTGCCAGTATAACATGCTCTCTGTTGGCTGACTGATCGCTTTCTGAAGGGATAAGCTGTATATAAAATGACTTAAAATGTGAGCTTGAGGTACAGGTTGCATTTTGTTCATATGTTAACCTCGAAAGTATGAGTATGCAAAAATATATAGAAGACGCGAACATAGAATCCCAGCAAGGCCGAACCAAACGCCAGCAACGTCCCTTAATGCAACGAATCTGGGCAGTGGCTAAATCTACCTTTGTCGAATTTGGCAAAGACAAGGCCTCTTTATATGGTGCTGCGCTTTCATTCTTTTCTGTTTTTGCTCTGCCACCTTTACTGGTCTTATTGGTAATGTTGCTCAGTTCTGTCGTTGAAGGCACTGTCGTGCAGGCTCAGATTTTGGCTCAGGTCAGAATGGCCGGAGGGGAAACCGGGGCTGAAGTGGTGCGTACGGTTTTAGAGAATGCCAATCGCCCGGAGGCCTCCAGTATTTTTGCGATCCTGATCTCACTGGGGGTACTCGCTTTCTCGGCTTCCAATGTTTTTATCCAACTACAAGACACACTCAATGTGATCTGGGGTGTGAGACCCAATCAAGACTTGGGCATGATGGGTACAATCCAAAAACGCTTATTGTCTTTTGGTATGATTTTGAGTCTCGGTTTTCTGGTAGTGATGCTCTTAATCACGGATTTGGCTATATCAGTCATTCAAACCACAATGGGGGAGCAACTGGGTATTTTGAGTCAGTTGCATTTGTTTAAGCTTGCTAGCCTGGGGGTCTCTTTTGTGGTGTTAACCTTTACATTGGCAGGGGTTTTTAAAGTCTTGCCTGATGTAGACGTTGACTGGAAAGATGTGCTCGTGGGTGCGACCTTTACGGCGATTCTATTGAGTGTGAGTAAATATTTGATAGGCTTTTATTTGGGTAGTAGTGATATGGGCTCTGCTTATGGGGCCGCTGGCTCCACGATCTTATTTTTATTTTGGCTCTATCTTAATATTCAGATTTTTTTATTGGGCGCTGAGTTTACTGAATCTTATGCCCGCGAGTTTGGGGGGCAAATTAAGCCTTCTGAGCACGCGCACTGGATCCCTGGCTATCAGGAACAACAGTCCCCATCTGACGAAGAAGACGAGCCAATTCCATCAGAGCCGAGCCATGAACAGAGTGCTGTTTAAAGTGCTCGGCTCGAAGGCTTTCTTTTTTCGCGCTCTGACTCTTGATTACATGCTACATTTGGATCTATATGAGCCTTAAAAAACATCTTGATTATGCCGAAGCGCTGCCTGAGCCCGAAAAAATCCCACGCCATTTACGGATCTGGGCTGTAGCCAAAGCGACCGTCTTGGGCTTCATGAACGATAAAGTCTCGCAACATGGCGCGGCACTTTCTTTTTTCTCGGTCTTTGCTTTGCCTCCTTTATTGGTTTTGATCGTGATGTTCTTGGGCTGGATCCTGGGTGACAATGCACGGGTGCAAGCGCAAATTTTGGGGCAGGTACGCCGTGCTGGAGGGGGCACCAGCGTTGAAGTGGTGAAAACCATTATGGAAAACGCTACGCATCCAGATGGTCTGAGTTTTGCTGCCCTGATATCGATCGGGGTCTTAATCTTTTCAGCGACCAATGTTTTTGCGCAGATCCAAGATAGCTTGAATACGATCTGGGGCGTAAAAATTCGCCCTGAGGTCAGCATTAAAGTCATGCTGATTGGTCGCATTTGGTCATTTGGCTTAATCTTATCGCTGGGCGGCCTGGTGATTGTCTTATTGTTTGTGGATCTGATTATTGCTTTACTGCAAAATACCCTGGGTTCTCAATTGGGGATTTTGGATACGCTGCAGTTTTATAAATTCGCTAGCTTAGGCATCTCTTTTGTTTTATTGACCCTGATTTTAGCGATAGTCTTTAAAGTCTTGCCGGATGTTCTTATGCGCTGGCGAGATGTTTGGGTGGGATCCTTTTTTACTGCGGTTTTGCTCAGTTTAAGTAAATATTTAATCGGCTTTTACCTCAGTTCAAGTAATTTAGGCTCGGCCTATGGTGCCGCTGGCTCCACGATTATATTTTTGTTTTGGCTTTATCTCAATATCCAAATCTTTTTTTTAGGGGCCGAATTCACTGAGTCTTATGCCCGTGAGTTTGGTGCTTCTGTTCAGCCCAATAAATACGCAATTTGGTTGCCGGGTCACGAAGTAGATATGCCTTCTGAGAGAACCTAAACAATCTAGCTAGCGATGTCAGTAAATTCATTTTGTGATCCCTGTGGTACTGGCTGTCTCGCGCGCTTTGTGACAGAATGAACGCAGGATAATATTATGAAACGGACTTTTCGCTATTTAATTGCATTGCAAGGAGCCGCCGCAGCATTGAGCTGGAAGGCAGGCGCTGCCTATGCACAGGCACAAAGCTTGCCGATTCCGAGTATTAGTTTTGGGGTCGAGCAAGCCCAAACCCCTGAGCAAACGGTTTTTTCGCTACAGCTCTTAATGATGTTTACGGTACTGGCGCTGGCGCCGACGATCCTGGTGATGATGACGCCTTTTACCCGGATTATCATCGTATTGAGTTTCGTTAGACAGGCACTCGGAACCCAGCAGGCTCCACCCAATCAGGTCATGGTCGGGATCGCCTTATTTATGACCTTGTTTATTTCGATGCCGATCTTTACTGAAGCCAATGAGCAGGCCTTGCAGCCCTTCTTAAAAAAAGAAATCACTCAGGAGCAGGCCTTTGAACGCGGCCTGAAGCCTTTTCGGGCCTTTATGCTCAAGCAAGTGAGGCAGCCGGATCTGGAATTATATTTGACGATGTCCAAATCTGTACGCCCGCAAACCCCAGAAGATGTGCCCAGTCATGTTTTGATCCCGGCTTTTATTACTTCTGAGCTTAAAACGGCTTTTATTATTGGGTTTTTGGTCTATATCCCATTTTTAATTATTGATATGGTTATTGCCTCGACGTTAATGTCGATGGGCATGATGATGTTACCGCCGACAGTGATCTCTTTGCCCTTTAAACTGGTTTTATTTGTTTTAATCGATGGCTGGAATATTTTATCCCAGGCCCTGATTGGGAGCTTTTTTTAAATGGGCGAAGAAGCTTTTCTGGGAGTCATGCAACGGGGGATCTGGGTGACAGCCCAAATTCTGACACCGCTCTTGCTTTTTTCTTCTGTGATTGGCCTGCTGGTGGGCTTGTTTCAGACCGTCACCCAAATTAATGAAATGACCCTGACCTTTATTCCCAAGGTCGTGGTCGTTGGCCTGGTCTTGTTGATTTTAGGCCCCTGGATGATGCATACCATGATGGATTTCGCCACTGAGGTTATCTTTAGTATTCCGGAAATGATTCGCTAATGGAGGGGATCCAGCAACTGGCAGAGAATCTGCCAGTGTTGGCTCTGGTTGTCCTACGCAGTACGGGCTTGTTTTTGACGGCTCCGCTCTTTGGGCAGCAGCGCATTCCGGTGCTTGTCAGAATCTTGCTATCGACCAGCCTGGGGGCTCTGATCTTTCCTTTTGTCGAAGTGAGCCCCGGGCAAGTCCCCACAGAGACGCTGGCCTGGCTAATTGCGGGTGGTCTGGAGCTTTTGACCGGAGCAATTTATGGCTGGAGCATGGGGCTGATTTTTGAAGGGGTTGTTTTGGCTGGGCAATTTATTGGCTTACAGATGGGCTTTGCCCAGGCCAATATTCTTAACCCAGAGTCACGCTCCCAGCGGCCTTTGCTCTCGGAAATTTATTTTATCGTGGCAGTACTGGTTTTTTTCTCGATCAATGGCCACCATTTGTTTGTGATGGTGCTGCAAAAGAGTTTTAGTAGCATTCCCCTGGGGCAATTTGTTTTTAATGGTCAAATTATGGAGCAGCTCTTGCAGTTGTTTGGGCAGATCTTTGTTGTGGCTTTGATCATTGCCGCTCCGATCAATGGCATCTTGACCTTAATCGATATTATTCTGGGTCTGATTGCGCGTACAGCACCGCAAATGAATGTCTTAATTCTGGGCTTTTCGATTAAGATATATGTAGGGCTGATTTCTTTATTGTTGTCACTGAGCTTTACGATTCAATTTTTACGTGACTTGCTGCCCCAATTGATGTTGCAAATATTGAATTTATTTTAATTAAATGGTAGATCCTTCAAAAACTGAAAAAGCGACCCCGCGACGACGCGGTGAAATGCGTGATAAAGGCCAGGTTGCCAAAAGCCAGGAATTTAGTACGGCGATTTTATTTGTGCTGGCGTTGGTCTTGCTGCGTCTGTATTTACCCCGAGTCAATTTGTTTTTACAGTCCAATACTCAGGAGCTGTGGTCAAGTTTTCCGCGTGAGCTAACGGTCTCTGTTTTTATGGAAATTATGTGGCAAATGGCTCTGGGCATGTTTGCGGCATTGGCGCCAATGTTTTTGTTTTTGGTGATCGGCGCCTTACTTGTCAATATTGTGCAAGTGGGCTTAAAAGTCAGCCTGTATCCACTCAAACCCAATGTAGGTAAGCTAAATCCGGTCAGTGGCTTTAAACGCTTGTTTTCTTTGCAGCCTCTGGTGCAATTGGGGCTCAACTTGATCAAAATGTCATTGATTGTTTGGCTTTCCTGGTCGATTCTGAAATCCCACTACGACAACTTATTGCAAAGTGTGCTGATGGATATTGACCACACGGGTGCCTTACTCGGTGGGATCGTCTGGGAGATTGGCTGGAAAATTGGTCTGGCCATGTTGGTTTTGGCAAGTGCTGATCTGGCCTGGCAACGCTGGTATCACGAGCGCAATATGCGTATGAGCAAACAAGAGGTCAAAGACGAACATAAGAATTCAGATGGGGATCCTCAAATTAAGGCCCGTATCCGTCAATTGCAGCGCAAAGCAGCCCAGAAACGGATGATGGAAGCTATCCCGCGCGCCGATGTGATTTTGACGAATCCAGTTCATTTGGCAGTGGCGCTGGCCTATGATCCAACGGGTATGAATGCCCCTCTGGTACTTGCCAAAGGGGCATCGGCGGTAGCTGAACGTATTAAAGAGCGTGCCAGAGAGTATGATATTCCGATTGTAGAAAACAAGCCTTTGGCCCGCGCTTTGTTTCGGAGCACTGAGATTGGAAGCGAAGTCCCTGCTGAGCTATATGCTGCTGTTTCTGAGGTTTTGATTTATGTTTATCAGTTAACGGGCCGTCTAGATGAATATATGGAGACTTGATTGCCGATATTCAGGGCCTTTCTTTGATATTGTCTCTAACAGGCAAAGCAGATCCATTTAAATAAGAGTAGAATGGTAATATACGCCTATTTAAACTTGCCCGGAAGGATCAGAAGTTCTTGTCAGCTGAGTTAGATCGCATCTTACAAGAGGAAAATCTTTTTCTGATATTGAATATTGGGATTGACGCTACGACCGATGAGGTCAGATCTGCTTATAAAAAGCTGGTTAGAGTCAGTCACCCCGATCGCTATCAAGAAGAAGAACTCAAGCAAAAAGCCGAAACTGCTTTTAAGCGGGTCGGTGTGGCTTTTGATACCTTACAAGATCCTTTGATGCGCAAAACCTATGAGCGCACAGTAGAACGCAGCATGCGCCCTAGCTCAACAGGAGCCTCAAGTACGACGACTGCACCTAAGGCTCCTGCTCAGGCAGCCCCGGCAGCACCTCCGCGGCCTCAATCCAAAAAACCACAAGCGGCCCCGGCTGCCAGCGACGAAATTAAGCGGGAACAGGCCGATAAATATTACCAGGCAGGCAAAGGCTTCGACCGCAAAAACCTGTTAGAAGATGCGATTCGAGAGTTCAAAGATGCGATTCGTATGGTCAACGATGTTGCTAAGTATCACTCTTCGTTGGCACATGCCCTGGATCGCAAAGGCTGGACGGGTTACGCGCAAGCTGAGTTTAAGGTGGCTCTTCACTTTGATCCCACTGACCGACTGGCTTTAAAGCATTATATTCCTACGGCAGGTAAACAAAGCAATAAGGGCTTCAAATGGTTAGCTTTTCTCAAAAGTGGCGACAGTACACGCCTGGGAGACATCTTAATCAAACTGGGCCATCTGGACAAACGCCAATTGCAATTGGCTCTTAAACAGCAAGGAGACGAAAAACTCTTGCTGGGTGAAATTTTAATTCGCAAACGCTTTATCAAGCCTGAACATTTGGCTCAGGCACTGATCCACCAGGCTGAAGCTCTAGAAAAACAAGAGCAAGAAAAAAGCTAGACTCAGTCTTGAGTTATATTCGCAGTCAACTCGAAAGACTTAATCTTTATCCCTGGCTAGAATGGCTCTTACTTGGATAAGTGACTGACAAAGCCTTCTCCTTTGCGCTTGGATCAATGCTATGATAAGAGCAAAATCATTCAAAGGTTAACCGTTATGAAACACCCATTTGTCATGGCCATGGCTGCCACATTTGCTATTATTGTCGGTCTGGCGGGTCTGACCTATTCTCGTTCGGTAGACGATCACTTATCTGGCAGCTCAGGTCGGCCTGCGGTGGCCAAGCAGCCGCCAGCGTCTGAAGCTCAGCCAGACAGCTCTGGCGCCCAGGTGGCCTGGCAATCATATGACTCGGGCATGGCCAATGTAAAGGCCGAGGACAAGTTTGCGATGGTAGAATTCTTTGCGACCTGGTGTGGCTATTGCCGCAAAATGGATCAGGAAGTTTTTACCAATGCAGCGGTTCTGGACGAAATCAATCAATATTTTGTGCCCGTACGTGTGACTGAAAGTTCTCAAGATCCAGTCACTTTTGAAGGTCAAACCATGACCGAAAAAGAGTTGACGGCTAAGTATGCTGTGACAGGCTTTCCGACAATTGTTTTTTTGAAGCCCAATGGCGAAGCAATTACCCGTATACCGGGTTATGTCGGGCCTGACGAAATGAAAGGCATTCTGCGTTTTATTGGCACTAAAGCTTATGAAAGCATGGATTATACCGCTTACAAAGAAAAACACGCTTCTTAATTTAGCAAAGAAAAACACGCTGTTAAAGAGGCGTGTTTTTCTTTGGCTTGATTTAATGCTTTAGGCCATGGCAAATAAGTCAGGGTTCAGTTCGCGGGCTTTATCGTAGAAGTCCTGACTGGTTTCCTGATCTCCCAAATGCCGTAATACAGTTGCCATTGCATAGCAAAGATCACCTGTAATATCCCCTTCACGCAAGCTGCGTGTCAGGGCCTCTAAGGCCTCTTCATATTGATCTCGCATCAAATGGGCGACGCCCAAATTATAATAAACGCTGGGTTGGAAGGGGTCTATTTGCAGGGCGCGTTTGAATTTAGCGACCGCATTAGTAAAGTCTTGCTCGTCAACGGCTGTAAATGCCTCGCCTAAAAGTGCTGCCAGGATGTGCTCGCGATGCAGGCGAAAAATAGGTTGGCTTTGTATTGTTTTAATTTGTTTTTTGAGCTTGTCTAAAGCATGCTTCCAGGTGAAATTTTGAACGATCATTTCTCGTGCAGCTTTGGCTTTAAGCTGGGCTTCTTGAGGCTGATTATAGACTTCTAATAGCAATGCTTTTAAGGCGTCATAGTCAGGCTCCGCCCAATGTGGGAAGTCGACAGTTGAGAACTCATCGATCTTGTTTTCATTGAAAACCTCGATTTGCATCGGGATTAAATAAGCATTGGTCTCGTTGCAGAAATCCAGGCAAGCACCATAATTGGTAACTATCACAGGCTTTTCACAGGCCATCGCTTCAGCTATTGGCATGGCGAAGCCTTCTCCCCGGTAAGGATGCACCAAAACATCGCAGGCATTATAGAGGGCCGGCATTTCGGCTTCGCTCAAAAGTTCTGTTAAATGCAAAAACTCAGGGCCCTGGGGATTATTTTGTCGATAGCGTTCTAGCCATTCTTTTGCATTTATGCCATCATAAAACTTGCCGGCGCCAAACTCTTTGATGACCATGCAAACATCGTCTGTTGCATTAAAGCACTCGGCAAAGGCATTCATGAGTAAGTCCAGGCCTTTGCGTTTGGTGCCGCCACCCACAAACAGAAATTTAAATTTTTTCTGGGTTGCAAGTTGTAAAATAGGGGCTTCGGGCTGATAAAGATCAACATCGACCCCATTGGGTACGACTGCTATTTTCTCTGGTAACAAGCCACTATCTAAATAGCTTTGTTTAACAAACTCAGAGGGTACCCAGACCTGATCAACAAGTTTATTCATATTGTAGATCCAATTTTCGGGGACGGCGCCAAACTCCCAGGGTTGGATCATAACCCAATGCCCAAGTGTTTTAGGTACAGAAAAGTCTGGTGGCCAGGCATGACGAATCGTTAGGTCAGGCTGGTCAAGTAAGGGGGTTTCATGGGCCTGGTAAAGTTTGAAGTTCAATTCATTGGGAGTGGGGGTAAAATCGGGATTGTTTAGATTACGAATTTCAAATTGAGGGGATTTCGCTTTAATCCAGGAATGCAAAAGGGCACGATTCACTGTAGCCAGACTGTGATAGTTAAAGACATCCCCTTCCCAGATGATTTTGAAGGGGGTTTTCTCTCTTGGCTGAAGCGCCAGACGTTTATATCCACTCCAGACATAAAACTGCTCTTGTTGCTCAAGCTGACTTTTTTGGAATCCAGCTTGACTTAAAAGATTTTCAACCAGTGCGCTTGCATAGGGGCGCTGTACATTGTGATTTTTCCAAATATCAGCGTTTGCGCGATGAAAGCGTACGATTAAAGAGCCGTTGTATTTGAGGGCCGCAGCCAATTTTTGCAAGGCATTGCTGAGCAATTTAGCTGGCAATTGCTCAAGTACAGAATCCAATATAATACAATCATACTCAGACTCTGTCAGGTGACGCAATTGATAAATAGAATTTAGCTCTAGTTTTTTAGGCTGATCATGGGTGAGTCTGAGTGCAAAATCAGGTAAGTCGATCGGCTCTGGAACTTTAGCTTGGACCTCTGATTTCTCACAGAGATAAGTCATATGTTGAGCGATGGATTTGCGTTCAAGGGTTTTGAAACCGGATTCACTTAGCAGTGCTTCAAGCTCAGGATAGGGGCGCTGGTTTAAAGCACTTTGCCAGAACAGAGGATCTTCATCTTCTGATATTTGCAGCGTTTCAATATGGATCTGTCCTCCTTCGCTGAGAAGGTTATGGCAGTGACTCAGTAATTCGCGTGCTTGCAGAGGAGCGAACGTTTCTATCACCCCCTGCAAAATGATCAGATCATATTTTTTCTGTAGGCCTTTAAGGGTTTTATCAATGGCATGGCTATGGCGAAACTGATATTTTTCTGAGGTTTTGGGACGTTTGGTAAACTCATTAAGATTTAAGCTAATACCCATCAAATAGGCGCATTGTACCCGATAGATTAACCAGGTTTTAAAGAGTTGAGGGCCAACCAATAAGACTTGCTGGTCTTCCTTGAGCTCTATTTTGGGGAGATTAGTCTCCCAGTAGTTTTTTAAATTCTCTGTGATAATCGGGAAATTTACCAAAGGCAAACCTTCTGTCATCAAGCGGCCATTAAATCCATTTGAAGCCCAGGGTAAACCAGAAATTTCCGTCGTTTCGATTACAAAGCCAGCATGTTCCAGAATCGCTTTGATCAGCGTTGGAGAATAAGGCCGAATATTATTTTCACTTAACCAAAAACTTTCAAAGTTTTTTTGCAGAAGCGCAGGATCCAGACTACGTAAAAGCCAGTGACCTTGTTTTTTTAAGTTTAAGACTATTGAGCTGACAAATCGTTTGAGTTCGCTAAAGGAGAAGGTCTCTAAAAGATAGGGTGTGTAAGCTTGATCAAATCCATGTATCAATGCCGATAAATGATCGATACTGGCAAACGATAGAGGGAGGCCTTGTTTTTTTGCTGCCTGGCTTTGTTCATCAGAAAAACAGGCGCCTTGCACCCATTGGTTTTGGGCTCTTAATTGCTGTGTTAGGTTGAGGATATTATGCCCTGCAAGCAGGACGCGATCCTCGGGTTCAAATTTTTCTAAATCTGAGGCCAGGTGAGATTCAAAGGTTTGCTTGAAATGAGATTCAAAAACAAGGGATTCAGATTGATGGGCAAATGAGGCCGCCAGCACCGGCTCTTCTTGATAGGCCAGGGAGAGTGCTTGTGCGGATGAAATGGTGATAAATTGATTGTTTTTTAAACCAAATTGCTCAAGAGATTCAGCCGTCTTTTGGTCATGGACAAAAACTTTAGCGATCACATTTTGAAAGAGGTGCTCTAAATATTCATTGGCTTGAGTCGTCTGAATAAATAGGGCTGGCTGTTTATTTTCAGTGGCCTGCTCATTTAGGGTTTCTGGAAAGCGCAAGAGCTCTCTGCCTTGTAAAAGGGAATCGCTAAAAAGGGAAAGATAAACAGGCGTTTGATTTTCTGAAAGTGCGATGGGTAAGCGGTAATTGAATGCTTCAAATCCTGTCAAATGGATCGCTGCAGGGCGCATTTTTCGAGTCAGATCTAAGATTTGGTGCTCGAGGGCATTCAGCTTATTTGAGTGAGGCTCTGTGGGGTGATGCGAGATGCCTGTGATTTCGATTTGCCCAATTCCATGGCTTTGCTGATACTTGAATTCTAGTTCTCCACTCAGGCTGGGCTCTTGTCTGAGGTGGATCACAATCGGCTGCCAGTTTTCTGCCAATAAAGCTTGTAAGTAGACTTGATCACGCTGCTGATCGGTGCTAATCCAAAGGACAACTTTGTTTTGCCTGCGCAACTGATTGAGGTGGTATTGATCGGCTTCTAGCTGGAGTCCCTGATTTCTTAAGGCCTGGACAAGAAAGGCATCTTGTTGCGCCTCAGTAGGGGCATCACTTAAAGCATAAGCGGGCGCTAAGTCAGCGGCGCTCTGCTTTTCTAATTGCTGAAGCAGCCAGTCTTTGCGTGTTTGAGAGATCGTATTTAAGTGGAAATCGGCATATGAAACTTGTAGTGAGCAAAGCGGCTCTGGGGCTATCGGATGTGCCTGTAGCCAATCCAATAGATCACAAGCGCTGAGTTGTTGGCTCGTTTGAGGAAGGTTTTCTGCCTCAAACACAGACTTTTTGAAGACCATGCTTTCAATCGGCCAGAGTAGCCGAGAAGAGAAGCAAAATCCATTCCATTCATTGGCTTTCAGATTTGGAAGCTGGTGGCGCGTTGGCAATGCTTCTGCGTCGAGATATTCTGCTCGAAAGACAACGGCGTCCGTTTGGCGTTGTTTTAAGGTTTCGTACGCCAATTCAAAATGCTGAGGCTCAAAGCGAACGCTTGTCTGGATAAAAGCCAGCATTTCACCTTGTGCTTTTTTAAGCCCTGCTTGCCAGGCGTCAGCGGCTTGTTCGCCAGCTTCTAGTTGTTGAACGATGGCCCACTCACTGACTTGTTCAGGCAGATCAAGACCAGGTGCATGATAAATCAGGCATTCCAGCTCGGATAAGCTTTGCTGTTGAAGACTTTGGTAGAGGTAAGTGAGAGCTAAGTTAGTTTTTGTAGGTAAGTAAACGATGATACTCAGTTTCATTAGCCAAGAGCCTCTGCTTTCATTTGCTCAAGTGTTTGCTTTAAGTCAGGTCTGGGATGGGGGGGGGCGCTAAATTGGTGCGGCGCGTTTTCTTGCCAGCCATGTTGTGCGTAGAGTGCAAAAAGAGGCCAACGAAAGGCGGGTTTCCATTTTTCGAGAAAGTTTTCGGGAGCCTCTGTGGGCGTTAATAATTCCTGGAGCCGGGGTTCAGCAGGGAACGGACTGGACACAATGGCCATTTGATATTGCTTTTGGCGCAAACCAAAGGCCAGATCTTGTGCCAACCAGGCTAAATTCCAGTCTTCTTTATTCCAGACCAATGACTGGTAAGCACTGCGTCGAATGGCACTAAAAGGCAAAGGGACGCCACTGACTTGTTTGGTTCCTTCAGGTAAATCAGCTAAGTTCAAACCCTGATAGAGGTAAAAAAGCATTTGGTCTTCAGGGCAAAATTCGTGATTGGTTTGGTCAACAATTAGCTGATGCTTGATAGGGTCATGGCTCAAATCTTGACCAACAGCCCAGACTTTGTCATTCTGGCTTAAGGTTGGCCCCACCATTCCCAGTTGGGGTTGAGCTTGCATCAACTGAACCAACGTCGTAATCAGTTGAGGAAGTTTTTCTGAAGCGGATATCAGAGGCATAAATAAGCAAATGTCTGTTTGAGCTTCTTGAATCAATGTGCGTAGCCGCAAAGTCCAAAGGGCATCTTTGGGGTCACTGAGTAGCTTGATTGTATGCCTGGTGGCTGACAAGCTAGCACGTAGATCTTGATTGAACTCGGGGCTTTTCATAATCAGACACTCAGCATCTGCTTGAATAGACTCGTTCTGTAATAATTGTTTTAATTGCTCCAGATCGTCCGGGGTGGATAGATAGCAAAGCAGACTATAATTGGGAGTGCCCTCTCCATTACCTTTGATGAGCTCTACCTGACTTTGCGATGCTGATTTGCGAATAATGCGTAAGGCCATCGTTTTATCCTCTTCCCAGGGTTAAACCCCAAACGTCTTTAAAAATTAAAAATACACCCAAACCAATCAGTAGAATAAAGCCTGCGTAATGCATTTTTTCTTCTATGTGGCGGGGCAAGGGTTTACCGCGTAAACCTTCAATGAGCAGTAGCATCAGATGGCCGCCATCGAGAGCCGGAATCGGTAAGATATTTAAGATTGCCAGCTCGACTGAAATCAAAGCAGCGAAGTACATCAATTGAGAGAAGCCTGTTTGTGATACTTTGGAACCCATATGAACAACTTCAACCAGACCGCCGACCTGGTCCAACGGAAGTGAGCCACTGACCAGACGCCATAGAGCCCCGCCGAGTAGACCCATCATCCTATAGAGGTCTTTGCCCGATTGGTTAATGGCCTCGCCTATACCTGTGACCGGGCGCTTGTTCAACATATTTTGGATTTGCACGCCAATTGTGCCTTCAGAACTGGGGGTAGGACTTAAGGTCAGGGTTTCATTGAGACGCTGCACTTCTATCTGGACTGCTGCTCCATTGCTTTCTTTGACCTGGGCTTGCATGTCTTCAACGGTGGCTATTGGCTGGCTATTGATGGTGCGAATTTGATCGCCAGGCTGAAAGCCTACTGTGGCGGCCGGAGTGTTCTCAATTACAGCGCCAACGATTACGCCTCCAGGCTGGTTTTCATCCAGTACACCGGTGCTTAATACCAGACCAAATAAAATCAAATAGGCGACGATCATATTGGCAACGACGCCACCGGAAATAATTATCGTGCGTTCCCAGATCGCGCGGTTTTTCAGAAAGCGTTTATCTCCGGGTTGATAATCTGATTCGGCATCAGGATCTTCGCTGTTTTCGTCATCCATAAAAGCGCAAAAACCACCCAAGGGTAGGGGGTTGAGCTGAACATCGGTTTCGCCCCAGTGGAAGCTGAAAAGAGGGCGTGGACCCATTGGGAAGCCGATTGAAAATATTTTTACGGGCACGCCAAGGCTTTTGGCACAGATAAAGTGACCGAATTCATGGAAGGCAATTAACAGGGCCAAAACGACCACTACCAGAAAAATATGCAAAAGGCTCAAAATTCGATGACTCCGTCCATTAATTTAAGTGGGCAAGCCCCAAAATAATCATTTTTGCAGTATACCAAATGCGGGAAAGCTTTTGATATGAGTTCTTAATCAGTTATAATACCGCTCAATGCGTTTTGGAGAAGTGGAATATATATGTCAGTAAAAACTTGCCCCCATTGTAATAGTGAAATTCCCGCTGGTATGGAAGTAATGCCTGTTTGTGTAATGTGTGGGGGCGATATTAACGCTGCCCCGACGCAAACCTGGGCCACTTTGGATATGGGTTCTAATAAAACCTACGAATGTCCAGAATGCCAGACGGAAATTAAATCAGTGCTAACGACTGAGTGCCCCAATTGTCATGTCGCCTTGCAGCTTGCTGCTCAGGCGACACCTGATCAAGTTGCTGCTCATGGTCCCGTCCCAGATCCTGTGCCAGATCCGGTCATCCCGACCCCAGAACCGGTGTCTATGCCCGAGCCGGTTGCGCCGATCCCAGAGCCTATGGCAATGCCCGAGCCGGTTGCGCCTACTCCGGAACCGATCCCAATTCCAGAGCCTGTGGCTATGCCCGAAGTCGCTCCTGTCCCGGCATTTACACCTCCGGAACCAGAGCCTGTGCTTACCCCAGAGCCTCAGCCCAAGTTTGTGCCTGAACCGGTATCAAGCAAGCCTGCTCCGGCTGCTAAAGAAGGTTTCTTTGGTAAATTATTGCGTATGCTAGGTTTAAAAAAGTAACTTAGCTCTTTATCGCGTTGTGCTGGTTTAATTGGGCTGGAGAAAGCGTCGACATCTGGAGGCTGCAGAACAGATTAATTAAACCTAAGCACAATAAATAAGCAAAAACCAAAATCAATGAGTGAGTCAGGCCTCCAACGGCCTGGCTCTGAATTTGAAGTGCTCCCATTAAGCTAATGCCAAGGGTCGTGCCGATATTTCGGATGAGTACAAAAGTGGCTGAAGCAATCCCAATTTGATGACTTGGCACGACTGTTTGAACCGCAACCATCAGCGAAGAAGTTAAGCAGCCCATGCCCGCTCCGAGTAAGATGCACCATAAAAACAAATAAGGAACTTGCCAGCCTAATGCAATTAAAAGCCAGGCCAGAATGGCGGCAACACATAGGCCTGTGCCCAGGACCACAGGCCTGCGAAAACCGCTTTTGTTGAGTTGATAACCAGCAATGGCACTGGCCAGGGGCCAGGCAAACATCATCGGCGTCATGATTAAACCGGTTTGCTCTGGGCTATAGTTGCGAATATTTTGTAAATAAAAGGGAATATAAGTCAGAGCTGAAAAGCCTAAAAAGTAAGCTGAAAATCCGATTAAAACCGCTAAAAGATAAATAGGCTGATGGAAGAGTTGCGGGGGGATCAAAGGGCTGCTAGAGCGACGTTCTTGCCAAACAAAACCGATTAGACAGAGTCCAATCGCAAAATAGCCCAATAGTACGCTGCCATCAGAATTTTCAGTGAGTAATATAAGACTGGTCAAACTGACGATCAACAAGAATGAACCAATCCAGTCTAAACGTTTGCTACTTTGCGGCACAGAGCGTGGAAAGCATAAAATGAAAATCAACAGTGCTGTTAAGCCGAGGATCACATTGAGCCCAAAAATCCAGCGCCAGGATAAATAGCTCACCAGATAGCCGCCGCTGACGGGGCCTGCTAGACTGGAGAATCCCCAGACCATGCTGATCAGGCTTTGCTTGGAACCGCGTTCTTCAGGCGTGTAGAGTACGCCAAAGGCAATCATGGTCAGACCCTGTATACCCGCGGCACCCAGACCCTGAAAGGCACGTCCAAAAATAAGTTGCGGCATATTCTGAGCAAGCCCACAGGCTGCTGAGCCGATAATAAAAATCAGTCCAGCCACGATCATACAGCGTCGGATGCCAACTTCGTCAGCTAATTTGCCATAAAAAGGCAAGGCCAGTGTGGAGCTTAGCATAAAGGCTGTAAAGGCCCAGTGATAGAGGTGTTGATCGCCCAAGATATCGACAATTCGTGGCATGGCAGTGACCAGAATAGTGGTGTCGATGGCGGCTAAAAAGAGCATCATCAAAAGGCTGGTAATAGCCCAGGGTGAAATGGCTGTGCGTGACATGATCAGGCCTTACAATAATTTGGATTGTGTCTGCGCATCATAACCGATTCGAATGGAAAACGAAAAGTAATGACTCAAAAGTGGATTGTGGGTGGGGTGCCAGAGCACTTTAATTTACCCTGGCAGCTGGCCCTTGAAAATGGCTTATTTGTGAGTGCTGGTCTGGAAGTTGAGTTCCGTGAGTATCCAACAGGGACCGGTGCCATGTGTGCTGATTTACGTGCTGGAGAACTGGATTTGGCAGTGGTACTCACCGAAGGGGTGCTGATGGACATTGCGCTTTATCAGCAAACCGCATTGGTGGCTCCTTTTGTATGTTCTCCTTTAACCTGGGGGGTTCATATGGTTCCCGATTCAGACCTTTCTGGTGACCTCAATTTAAAAAAAATGGCAGTTAGTCGCTTAGGGAGTGGTTCCCATTTAATGGGGCTTTTGTGGTTACAACAACAGGGAGTCTCTCTGGATTCGGACTTGATTTTGCCTGTGGGTTCGATGCAACAACTTAAAGAAACGCTTCAAAAAGAGCAGGCTGATTATTTTCTATGGGAAAAATTTACCACCTTACCGCTGGTGAAACAAGGTTTTTTAAAGCGAGTGGATACGATTGTGACTCCCTGGCCTTGTTTTATGATTGCTGGACAGCCTGAGCACTTGCAGCAGCGAGAAGCCAGCCTGGGTGATTTGTTGCAAGTATTGTATCAGCAGAATCAAACATGTCAGCGTGAACAACAGCAAACCCTGAGCGCTGTTTCATTGCGTTATGGGCTCAATTTAGTTGAAGCGGCTACTTGGTTTGCTGACTTGGAGTGGGCGACAAATACTCATTTGCCACTTGAAGCCTTGCAAATGACCTTAAATACCTTGCAAGGTTTGGAGTTAATTCCAGAGGGTCCTTTGTCATTGCCTGAGTTTCTTTGGCAGCCACGGCGACTGAGCGCTTAGCCCGCAGTTCCGGGAATCCCGATTTGATTGCATTCACCTTGTGAGTAGCTTTGGCCTGAACGGTTGGCTTCGCAAGCATTTCGATAGTTTTGGCCATTAGAACCACAGACAGGCATGTAAATATCAGGGCAAGTAGAGCCGGTGCCTCCTCCTGGGATACCTCCCCCTGGGATGCCAATTTGATTACATTCACCTTGTGAGTACCCCTGGCCCGCACGGTTAGCCTGGCAGGCGTTATTATAATTTTGACCATTAGAACCACAGACAGGCATGTAAATATCAGGGCAAACAGCGTCTGAAGGCGTCGGGGTTGTTTGACGGCAGGCTATCAGGGTGAAAAATGCGCAAATCAACAATCGTTTAAGTAGCATGGGGTGTCTCCTGTTGAAAATCGGGTGGGGCTTGCCCTCTTACGTAAAGCGGGTGATTTAAGAGCTGGAACATTAAGCTTTCCCACTCCCAGACCCTGAGGTCCCAGGTGAAAGTGGTATTCAGATAAGCGATTTGACTCAGACTTTGGCTGAGTGTTTTCTCTGGCTGCTCGATCACTTGTGTTAATAAAACAGCTATTTTTTGGGTAAAGCGTTCAATATAATCTGCTTTGGGCTCGGGCTCAACAGAGTGTAGGTATTTCTCTGCAAAGCTTTGCAGGCTCGGGTGTTTTTCAGCGACCACCAGGCAACCTGCTGCGAGGGCATCGATGATCTGACTTCCCCCCGGATTAGCTGCTGTACGAGGGCTGCAAACCAGATGGGCTTTCAGGAGTCTATTGACATAGTCAGGCCAGGGGCAGGGTTCAAAAATCTCGATGCCTTCACTTTGGCGAGCTTGCTCAAGCAGTGTCTGGGACTTCATTTCTGTTGGGTGCTCCGGATCATAACCCGGAGGCAATAAAATCCATAAAGCCAGTTCTGAAAAGCATTTTTGTAAAATCGAAAAGGCCTGCAAAAGTTCAGCCAGGCCCTGTGAGGGAGGGGCTGTGAATGCCATGGTTAGACGTTCTGAACGTGCCTGTATTAAGGCCTCTCCGCTTTGAATCCGATTGCGTAAGGTCCGAATCATGGTGGGCCAGCGATAATGGGTGCGTATTACATCCAATTGATACTGGTCTAGATATTGCTGACTGAGATCCACCGTTTCAAAAACATAAGCATCCCAGTAACTTTGCCGTGCTTGCTGTTTGAGCGGTAGCATTGACAGATGCGTGCTGAGCTGTTGTCCCCACAATATCAAGGGTATTTTTTGATCGTTTTCGCGCAGTTCTTGGGCCAGCGATAAATCGTCTACTGACAAAATGATATCAAAGTCATGATCTTTCCAGCACAATTCTGAAAGCGCTTGAAAGACAATCCCATGTTCTGTCTGGGTGTTTTTTCTGTGATTAGCCAGGGTCACCTGGTGGGGTCTGAGTGACAATGCGCTAGCTAAATACAATACCTCGACAATGCGTCTGGGTAAGGCCTGTGTATAGAGGCTTTTTAAACTATATTCAAAATCAGAAGGTTCAATAATGCAGATTTTATAATTTAACATCAATTTTTATCATGCTTAAGTTATTTACATCAGGTATTATACCCAAAACAAGAAATCAAGGGGGTCTGAGGCGTGATAAAGGGTTTTTATCGAGGTCGGCGGGTATTGATTACAGGGGGAATGGGCTTCATCGGCAGCACTCTGGCCAACTTATTGGTCAAACAAGGTGCCGAGGTGACGCTCGTCGATAATTTTCTGGCTGATCATGGGGCGAATCCTTATAATATTGCTGAGATCAAAGATCAGGTGCGGCTGCATGTGTCTGATTTGCGTTCAGCAGAAGTAATGAATCAATTGGTTCAGGGGCAAGAGTTGATTTTTAATCTGGGCGGGCAAACCAGTCATTCTGACAGTATGCGTGAGCCTTTGCTGGATCTGGATATCAATTGTCGTGGGAATTTGAATCTCTTAGAAGCTTGTCGTCACCATAATCCCAGCGCGCGCATTGTCTATATAGGTACTCGGGCATTTTATGGCACGCCTGAATCTGTACCTGTCACTGAAAATGCAGAATTGATGCCTCAGGATGTCTATGCGGTCAATCGCTTAGCGGCAGAACACTATCATTTTGTTTATCATCGTCACTATGGCTTGCCGGTGGTTTCTGCGCGTTTGGGTAATTTATATGGCCCTCGAGGTCAAATGAAGCACCCTCGCTATAATGTTTTAAATTATTTTATCCGCTTAGCGCTTGAAAACCAGCAGATTCAGATCTATGGTCAGGGTGAGCAGCGCCGAGACTACCTCTATATTGTCGATGCCTGCCAGGCCCTTTTGGCTTTGGGTGCCAGTGATCAGGTGCTGGGCAAGGTTTATAATATTGGCTCGGGTCAGTCTCATTCTTTCCTGGAGCTAGTTCAACTTTTATTAGCTGCAGCAGGTCAGGGCGAGTACCAGCATTTGGAATGGCCAGCGGGTGCAAAGGCTTATGATGTTGGTGATTTTGTAATGGATATATCAGCGATTCAAGCGGCTACCGATTGGCGTCCGGAAACCTCGATTCAGACTGGTTTTCAAGAAAGCCTAGCTTTCTATCGTCAGGCAGCTACGCATTATTGGCCATGATTTTGATACTTTCTTAATGCTTGAGTGGCTTGCTTTATCACCTTTTTGGCTTATTAAAAGTTATACTCAGCTACAGATTAAAAGTTAAAATATAAAGGACTATTACATTATGAAATATCGTTTTAACGCTCTGATCGTGAGCATGGCTCTCCTGGCTGTAAGCCTGCCCGCTGCTGCTTCCACCATGCCCAAAGCAGAAGTGGACCGTTCATCGATTGCGATTGGCCTGGGTCCCAGTGTCTCTTTTGATTCTCTGATCGCTCCTAAGTTAACTCTGGGTGGCTCTCTGGGTTTGCCTTTTTTGGTGTCTGGTGGCAATTCAGGGCGCTATGACATTCGTGCCAATTATAAGTTTTTCCAGCAAGGTGCTTTTTCATTATCAGGCATCTTTGGCGTCTGGGGGAATGTGAACTTTAATAGCCCCAGTCTTTCACGCTACGTTGGACTTGAGCTGGGAGTCGGCCTGTCTTATCGCTTTACACCCGAGTTAACGGGCCGGGTCAATATTGTGCCCGGTTTTACCTTTCCCTTTAATTCAGCTCGCTTTGTTGACTATTATCCCCCTGCAGGTGGTTTTGAGTTAGCTTACCGCTTTAACCCCGGTTTTGAAGGCACGATTGGCTATAATGGTCAGGGTGATGTTTTGGGCTTGCGCTTCCTGATCTAGGCTTGGCTTGTTACAATAGCTAAAAAGGCAAAGGGAGGCAAAATGCCGTCAGTAAAGCCTTTTCAGCTATTGTGTGGTCCTTTAACTGCTAAGCTGTACCAACCCTTCGATCGCATGATTGATGCAGATTGGCACATTGTTTCCGGACAATCCGGAGGCCCCACCAAAGACTCTTTTGGCGAGCCAGTTCAAACCGTTAGTTTTGAGCTGGCGTCAGCAGAACACAATTTACAGCAACATGTCTGGCCGTATTTACCTGTGGGTTGGCAGCCAGATCTTTTACTTTATCTAATGCCCGAGTATTATCTTCTGGCCCCTGATTTACCTGAGCTGGCTTGCCCGGTAGCTGTCCTGATAGGTGACTGGTATTTAGGGTTTGAACGTATACTAGCCAATCGATCGGCCTTTGATTTTTGGATTACGGACTCGACAGCAGTGCCCTTATTTCAACAGGCTGGCATTGACTCTATCATGGGCTTTCCGGTTTTTTCACTTAACCTAAAAAAGTACCAGGCTGTTGAGGTCGAAGCACCCATTTATGATATTGGTTTTGCCGGTAATCTACGCACCGATGTGCATTCTCGTCGCGCCCATTATTTGTATCGCTTGAGCCTATTGTCCGATCGCTATCAAGTCAAAATAGCTACGGATTTGTATCAAGAAGACTATATTCGTTTTTATAAACAATGTCGGCTGATCTTTAATTATAGTATTCATGGCGAATTCAATATGCGCTGTTTTGAGGCTCTGGGCTGTCAGACCTTGATGCTCTTAGAAACCACAAACCAGGAAGCTCCACAGTTTTTGCGTGCAGGTACTCACTATGTTAGCTACGAGTTTGCCCAGCTTGAGCAAGTGATCGCTTATTATTTGAGCCACGAGCAAGAACGTTTACAAATTGCCAGGGCTGGTTTTGATGCCATTCAGCAATACGGAGCCCAGCAGACCTGGCTGGATTTAAAACAACGCTTACAGGCCTTGTTAGAGCAGGGCGTGATCCAGCGTCAGGCAAGCCGTCAAGCGGCTTTTGATCCAACAATTAATCGTATCTATAATGTGAATCCGCCTTTTGATCAGTTGAAGGTCTCTGGTGAAGTCCTGATTCAGCGCCTGGTGGCAGCACCCAGTGTATTAGATGCCAATAATTTAGGCGTACTCTATTACACCCTTTGGCTAACCGAAACAGGACAAGCAGACTCAGACACGCTGAAGCAGGCTGTTCATTATTTTCAGCTTGCTCTGGAGCTACACCCTAATTACCCATTAGCAGCTTATAATCTGGCTCAGATCCAGATTGTATTAAAAAACTTTGTGCAGGCTGAAGCCTGGTTGCAAACTTGTCTTCAAAATCTCGATCAAGCGGAACCGTGGCCCTGGGGGCTGGTGGCTTATCTCTATCTGGATCGCTCCTATGAAAAATTTTATCAGCCCTGGTTTATGGCTGCTGCACAATTAGAATATGCTTTTTCTGACCCGGACGAGCTCTTGATTGAACGCAAGCGTCTGCTAAAAGCTTATGTTTATTTTTATTTGGGGCAGGTGGCAATGCAGTCTCAGCAATTGACTTTGGCAGCTGATTATTGGGAAAGCGCCTTAAAAATAGGTGGCAGCCGCTTGCGTCAATTGGTGCCAGAGGTGATAGACCTATTGCGGCGCTTAGATCAGCCTTTCCGTGCCTTAAAGTTATGGGCACAGGGCCTGGGAGATCCCATGAACCCGGCTCTGTGGCTAACCCACCTACAGACACTTTATTTGGCTGAGCAACCCTTCCTCTATGGTTTTTGGTACCCTGTCTATCAACAGCTATTAAAAACGGTGCCAACGCCTACACATTGGCAAGATTTGCTTGATTCTTTGCCCGTAGCTGAGCTGAGTAGCGGAGAAATCTTTGCTCATTATGGTTTAACTCTGGACTCCAGAGAGTTGGACCTGGATCGTCTGCTGACCAGTTGGTGCGGTATTTCCTGGTCTGTACCTATTGAGCCAGAACCTGATTTTTATGGTTATTTAGGTCTGCATGATTGTTGTGATCATTTTCATTATGGGCTTAGCCTGTCTGGTGATACGCAAATTGGCGAGATGCAACGGGTCTACGATCAGCCTTCTGATTTAAGATTGGGTCGCCTCGGCCCGGATCTGCTTCCCTGCACTTTCCCCACCGCGCAGAAAGACATTCAGGGATTGCCAGAGCGGGCCTGGTTGGTGCTTTTACCCGCTTACTCAAGCCCTGAACTCGTACCTTTACTACAAGCGGTAACTGAGCAAGCGGATTCGAATCAGGCCTTGATCTTATGGCATCCTTTAGACGCACCGCAAGCGCAGGAATGGGAGCCTTTTATGCAAGCCTTAAGCCCTTTTGAAGACTTTAATCTTAGCTTCTATGAGAGCTTAAGCCTGGATGAGCAAGCTTTTCTGATGAATCAGGTTGAGTGTCTCATGGGTAGCTTTCAGGGAGCAGCCGCTTATTATTTATGGTGGGCCAAATTTCTGGATAAAAAAACCTGGATGAGTTCATCCGCTGAGCATTTTCCAGCGGATTGGCAAACCGCTCTTGATTCAGGTAAGGGTCTGGAAAGTTTTTGGAGCCAGGATGCTGAGCTTCGCAAAAAAGCAGCGCTTGATTTGCGTTATTTTATGTTGAAGGAAGAAAAGACTGGCAAGCTCTGGACAGATCTTGAGCCTCACCTTAATTATCTCTTTTAGAGTAAAAAACCCGCTTTTAAGATCAAAAACTGGGTCCAATCTTGCTCTCTGAACACATTCCAATTCCAGATGCCATATTCCAGAGCAAGCAAACCGCGTGAGCCCAAATACAGTTCTACACCGGCATTGACAGAGGCTCCGGTTTGAAAGGCTGAAACATATTGGCGTTGACGAGGCAAAGGAGTTGGGCTGGTAGTGGGCGTTGGAGTTGAATTTGTGGTGCTATTGCCAGGGGTTTGTTCGACCCCATTAATGAGAGCATCAATATTCAGAAATGAGCCTGGTGTTGCTCGTGCTGAGGCATAAGGCACCAATGGGTAGAGGCCATAATAACGCATATACGTGCCAAGCTCAGCACCTGCAAATTGGGCGTCAGCTTGTGCTGGGCT
>JBBKWI010000058.1:0-20375 GCA_037968875.1 Candidatus Sericytochromatia bacterium
CAACGGACTCCGTATGAGGAAAGCCTTGAAGACGCGAGAAACGTCAAGAGGGCCAGGCTGAGTGTAACCGCAAGGGGAACGAAGGCCCAGGCATACGGTAGGGGAAGACTCTGTAGCGCCCAGAAGAAGCTTGTAGAAGGATCCAGTCCGCAAGGGTTGGGTAGCCAGTTAAGTGCGAAGTCGGGATTAACCCTTCCGGCAAGTGCAGACGTCGAGCGTGTAGAAACACGATGGCGTCAGGAGCCCCTGAAAAGGAGTGAACCGCTTAGCTTGTGCGAAGACTTCAGGAAGCCATCGGATGCAGCAATCTCGTCACACTTGGATTTTCGTCGTTTTTGGGGTGTTTTAAAATACCCTATTCAATTCAACCCTCTAAATCTGTTCACTGAGCGTTTTCCATAAGGCCTGCCCCGGAGCTAAGTGATCCATTATTTCAGTCGCACAGCCATCTGGCGTCTGCAAGTGTGTCTTCACTGTTAGATCATAGGCATAGCTCTGAATCAGTTCAAATTGCTGGCGGGCCGTCCCCGGCTGCCGATCATGCCGTTTGCTTTCGCGTGCTTCCAGGACATCCAATGGGGCCAGTACACCGACAAAGCAAACCGGCAAGCCTACCAGGGCAGCTGCAGTTTCGATCTGCCATTGCGGCACTTGTAAGACATGATCTACTATGAGATGGTTCAAACGCAGTGCCATTGCCCCGATTACCTGCGAAAAGCCTGCGCTGGCTTGGAGTACCTGCTCAAATTCAGTCGGGTTTTCAAAATTACAGCCGGGCGGCAGCAAAGGCTCCAAAAAAGTATCCAGCCCCAACAAAAAATAGGGTTCCGGCAATTGCCTTTGCAGTTCACGGGCCAGGCTGCTTTTGCCTGCACTGGAACAGCCGTTTAAAAGAATGATCATCGCTAGCCCCTAATGCAATTTTTCGCCGTTTTTCAGCATGTTTATATACTTTTCCATACGCCGCTGGCGGGTTTCAGGTTTTTTTGCAGTTTGTAGATGATAGGCAATCGCATAACGGTTTTGCTTATTAAGGGTATCCAAAAAAGCAGCTGCCCGGGGGAAAGCTTCCACAGCTGACAGAAAATCAGCGGGTAAGGTCATTTCACTGGGTGGAGCATAAGCGCGTTGCCAGCGCCCATCGGCCTGAGCGGCCTCGACTTCACGTAAACCCGCAGGCTGCATGCTCCCGGCGGCGATTAAGCGCCCGACATGCTCACAATTGCGTTGTGACCAGACACTGCCCTTGCGACGCGGCGTAAAGCGCTGCAGGTAGGCCTCGCTGTCTAGGCTTTTCCTGATACTGTCAATCCAGCCCCAGCACAGAGCTTCGATCACTGCTTCTTCCCAGTTGACCGTTGCTTGCCCACTGGCTTTTTTGTAGATTTTCAACCACAACTCAGGCTCACGCTCATGATGGGCTGCCAGCCAGGCTCCAAAAGCGGCGGCAGTCGTAAAAGCTTGAATTCGTTCAGGCATCGGCTCTGGCATCGTACTCCTCTTGCTTCAGTATAGCGAATAGCCGAGCTCAAACAATCCTCTCAAACGAATCCAAAGGGATAAGTTCAAAGTTAAAGGCGCATATAATCTTTGAGTGCTATTTCTGATTTCTGGCAGGATTTTTCCGCCTGATTTTTGTCACAGGTGACACAGCTAACCATTTCGGTCGCAGCCTTTTGTAGAAACTTATATTTGGCGCGGATATTCCCAGAGGCATTCAGTGCCAGAGCATCAGATTGTCGCTTAGCGGCTTGTGCATCAGAGAGGGTATTGCGCATACTTTCAGCACAGGCGGCCTGGGCTGCCGGGTTACTGCTTTGCCGATCCGCTTTCATGCTCTGGCCAATTTGCAAGAAATTGTCAAGCTGCTGATAGATTTCAGCTGCTTCCTGCGCTGCTTCGTCACCTGAGGAATCCTCCGAATCTGTCGGCTGTGCTGTTGGCTGAAGGGTTTTTAAGGGCACAGGGGTACTCACTGGCACTTGTGTTTTCAGCGGTGCTGCAGTCGGGGTCGAGACCACAACCGGGGTCTTGATCGGCGTCGCCTGAGTTCGGGGTTGTTGAGATGGCACTGTAGAAGCAGCTGGGTTCACCGACTGCGTGATCACTTCTGGGTTTGTTGTTTGAGCGGGTGGCTCTGTATTGGAGTCAACGTTTCTCTCGATAGTGGAAGATTGTGTCCCGTTGAGCTGATTACCGTCCTCCAAAAACGTTTCTGTTTGGTCGGTTTTCACAATCATCGTGCCCCCCTCTTTTTGGCCGGGGAACTCAGCCAAAACCAGGCCAATAAGCGTTAAACTGAAAGCCGTCATTATCGCTATCGCCAGATAAAAAGAGTTCTCCATTCTTTCTTTGATCTCAAATTGAATCGGTGGCAAAAAGAAAACAGTGGCGATCAGAAAGAAGAGCCCTGAGAGATAGCCCCCCATGGCCAATTGCAATAATGCAGCCAATGCGAAGAGAGCCGAAATAACACCTGTAATGACTTTAAATTGCATGAATTTAGCCTCGACCTTATTTTTCAAGTAGTCTATCAAGTAAAATCCAGAAAACTATCTTATAACACCAAATTTTAATAGATTCCTAATACTAGCTGATTCATTTAAATTTTAGTACTTATCAAACAAATTTTTGATATCAATCAAGGTCCCCAGGCCCAGTTTACCTATATCCCGCAGCTGATCTACATTCTGAAAGCTTTTGTCTTTGATGGCCTGAGTGAGCGCATCGGCAAAGGCAGTTAAGATGCGGGCAGTGTCGATTCGGGCCAGGTCCATAAAATCATCTTTGCGCGCTTTAAACTGAAAGGCAATCGGAATCTCTTTGAGCTGATGGTTGATTAAGAGACTAAAGGCGTCAGCTAGCATTTTGGTCGAAGCGGGGATGATTCCTGGCAAGTCAAAGTTGACCAGGTCGGTAATTAAGACCTGAACAGACAGATTGATCTCATCTTGCTCAGCCATCCACTCTGTGGTGACTTTTAGATTCATCGCACTCTCTTTGATCAAATCCAACTTACCCTCGGCAAAGGGTGTCAGCACACGCATGGGTAAATCAGTGATCGTACATTGCGAGATACATTTTTGGCCTTCTTCGTGATAGGCCATCGCAAAAGGCGCTTGATCAATCTCGCCTGCCGCCAGGGCTGTGAAAATAGAATCGAAGATCAAGCGCTGACTGTGCAAGGCTTCACAATGATAATTCTCGATATTAAGCTTCAAAGCAGATGGTGTCACGCGGGTTTGATCCGTAAACAGCACCACACCATCTTTGACTGTCAGATTGCGGATCAAAAAAGGCGGCAAGGAGCGGGGGATTAAATCTTGATTTGCGACCCGCGTGTATTCAATCCGGGCTCCCTCTAGCGAAACATTGGAGACAATCAGCGTATTCAGCGAAAAATCTAAAATCGAAAACTCCAGCGTACAGGCCTCGGCAGAGCAGGTCAAATGATCTGAAATTTGCAGTGAGACTTGATCGAGATAGACTTTGTAACGAAACCAATCACCCCGAATTTTTTCAAAGCGAATCCAAACGCCTGTGCTGGAACCCAGCAGGCCAAAAAAAGCCCTTAATAAGGGGGACATCACGATTGAGAATAGATCTTGCATCTTGGCCGCTTTTTTCAGATATTTGTGTCTTAATTATACCGCTCTTTGGTAAAGTATTCGTTTTCGAGCTCAGGATCGATCTGGATCTATTTTAAACCCAGGTATTCTGTTGGGCTCAGCAGGATTACACCACCTGGGTTGCATTGTGCATTTTCATTGTGCAACGTTTTTGAGAGCCTGTACCTCATGATCAACTCAGATTTAAAGATTGAGGTATCAGATCATGAAAAAACAGATGATTGCATTGGCAATGATAGGCACTTGTTTAAACTTGCCCCAGGCAAAAGCGGCGACCCAGCGCAGTGCCGATTTTTATCAGGGAAGCACAGTCGGTATCGGTCTCTTTGGGCTCTCTTATGATTATGGCCTGGGGCCGATTAGCCTGGGAGTGGATTCTAATTCTAAGCTAAATACCAGTCTGGGGATTTTTGGAAGCGGGTATGGGGGAAATAACCTCAAGTTCTCGACGCGGGCACTCTGGAATGTGATGCAAACCGACAAAATAACCGGAGCCTTTTTGATCGCAGCACACTATGACCCTGGCGATATCGGTCAAAATAACCCCGCCTTTGTTCCCGAAATGGGATTCTCGATTGCCTATCGTATTTTGGATAGCCCCTTTTTGATTCGTCTCAATACCACCGTAGGATATAACGCCTATTTAAAGGGGTATCTGTACCCATCCCCTTCGTATCCGGGAGAGCTCGGGAGTGATTCGAATGATCGCCCCCAGGAACTGGAAGCCAATTTCTTACAGAAATTTGGAGTGGGACCCGGGACCAGTTTTGAGCTGGCCTATCAGCCTGATGAAAATTCAGAAATCACCATTGGGGGTGGGAGTCTGTTAGGAATGCGGCTCAAGTTCTAATTTCACCAGGTCCTTATGAATACAGGAGATCTGATGCTTACTGAATTGATTTGCTAGCTTGAGTGACTTACACGCATCTCTCTTTAATCCGAATTTGCGTTAAGTTTGTTTGCTCAAAAGCAGCTAAAGCCCAATTATGCATCTCATCTCAGCTATACTTGTAATTCAGCAAACGAATCGCACAGATTCTGCTCACCATCGTCCAGAACGATTCTGGAATTTGGCACCCCCAAACCAACACATATTTAAAGAGGCCCTCCCATGAATTCTAAGAAAGTAACTGAATTCTCTGAAATCATTACGAATCCTGACTTACTGACCTATCTCAAATCCGCTTCCCTTACCATTCCTACACCCGTTCAAGTCGATTGTATCCCCAAACTGATGGGCCTCGGTCATTTTACGGTGCAAAGCCATACGGGAACAGGCAAAACCCTGGCCTATCTCTTGCCCCTGATTGCCCGACTCAAAGCACTCGAAAATAAAGACGATCCGGTTTATAATGGCAGCCCCAAAGCCGTAATTGTGGCTCCCACCAGAGAGCTGGCAGCACAGGTTTTCTCTGTCGCCAAAGAAATTTCCCATTACTCCAAGCTGCGTATTCGCAAACTGGTCGGGGGTGACAAAGGGAAATCTCTCAAGAGCATGTTCTCAACACCGATCGATATCCTGGTAACAACACCCGATCGCTGCATGCGCTCATTTAAAAACAAGGAACTTTCCAAAACCAGTTTAAAATATCTGATCCTGGATGAAGCGGATCAATTATTAGAGCCTTCATTCAAAAGAACCATGCAACAGACAGCCTACGAACTGCATGCCGTCGATTTTCAGCTATTCTTGGTTAGCGCCACCCGCCCGGCCCATTTCACGGATACTATCAACGAGTTTTTCCCTGGGTTCACGCTGCAAACGATTGGCGCAGCTGATGATAAATCGGTCAATAAGCTCTTCGAAATTTTCAATATGTATTTGGAAGAAACCGATAAATTTGTCTATGTCAAAGACTTTGTCAGACAACAAAAACATCGCAATGGCGTAATCTTCACCGGCAACAAAGCCCGTGCCAAACGCATGGCAGAAGAATTACTGGCCACCGGCCAAAAACGCGTCTTTTTGCTGCACAAAGACTTAGAAATCAAAGAGCGTGTCGCGGTAATTGATGGCTTCAGAAAAAAAGGCGGTATTTTGATTGCCACGGATATTTTCGCCCGGGGTATTGATGTCCCCCATTTACAATGGGTACTTAATTTCGATCTGCCTTCTGAACCATATTATTACTTGCACCGCAGTGGACGTGTCGGGCGCTCTGGCAAAGAAGGTGATGTCTATAATTTCATTACTTCCAAAGATACCGAACGCGTAGCACGTATTAATCAAGCCCTGATCAGCCAGGGCCGTACAGATCTCAATATTGCCGCCCCCAACCCCACCAAGCGCAAAGCCAGACCCAAGAAAAAAGCCAGCCACAAACGTAAATAGGACAACCCCAGATGAAAAAAGTATTTCAAGTCAAATCAGAGACAAAGACCCCCGAGCGCCAATTGGACGCCATTCGCCATGAAATCAAAACTTATATCTCTCGGGAACGCAAGAAAAAAGTCCCCGAGGATTTTGAAATCTGGGACTTTGATTGTGCGATCGGTGCCAACCCAGAGCAGAAAATAGTCATACCATTACATGAGATCAATCAACATCTTGATCGCCTGGTCGCCGACTCACATGAATCCTTTTATCTGGAGATCATTGCCAGAGCAGCGAATAAACCCAAGAAACAACAACCGGTCTAAGTCAGCACCTGATCTGCATTTGTTTGCTCACGAAAGCCTGAGCGTTTCAAACGTCTGGGCACGGCGGTATCAGCTACTCCGCTTGCTACCAGGCAATCGTTTCACCATCCCAATTTTTAAATAAGCCGGTGCCTTCTGCGGATCCGCTTTCAATCGTTCTTAAGATATTCAGAGCCGCTGCCTGGGGCTCCCAGACCTGATGTTTGACACGTTTAAGGAAAGGTTCGGAAAGGGCCGTTCGCGTGGTGCCTGGATGAATAGCTAATACAGAAAGCTTCGGGTAGTTACGCTTGAGTTCAATAGCCAGATTTTTGACCAGCATATTCAGAGCAGCCTTAGAGGCCCGGTAACTATACCAGCCGCCTAAATAATTGTCTTCAATACTGCCAACCTTTGCCGAAAGCCCCACTAAAACAGACGGACTTTCGCGCGGCAACAGCGCACTAAGATGTTTTGCCAATAGAGGAAAGACGCAGGCATTGATTTGAAAGGCTTTGACCAGGCTGTCCAGGCTCAGCTCTTTGAGCGCGCGCTCAGGGGACGTCTCGGCATCATGTAAAAACCCGACGGCATTCAGCATGAAATCAATCTTTTCAAATTGCAGCTTGAGCTGCTCAGATAAGCTAGCAATTTCGGTTTCAGCAAGCGGGTCTAATTGTTTTATAAAAATTCGTTCAGGGAAGCGCTCACTCAGCTCACGTAGACCCTGTGCTTGCTCTGGCAAACGATAGGTCACAGTCAGTTTAAGCTGCTGATGCGCCTCGGCCAAAACTTCGGCAAGTGCCAAACCCAGACCATGGCCTCCGCCAATAATCAATCCCGTTTGCGCCGAATCAAAGTAAAATCCTCTGCTCATCTGGATCCCCTTTCTGAACTGAGATTTTCTTGATCGTAATATGCAAAAACATCTTTCTATCAGCTCATTATCTCAAATTTCAGCTTTGGTTTGCTACTAAACCCTCACATCTCATCGTCTAAAATGGAGCGCTGTTCTGTATCCGTATATCCGACAATAAAAATGCCAGGTGCTGAGCATAATCAGAGAGCATTTCAGGCAGCACCCCTTGTGAAAGTGCTCTTTTGTAGATCACAGCGACAAAAATATCGGCCAGCGAGAACTCACCGCCCACAGCAAAGGCGCTGGCTTGCCACAATTGAGAGTTCAGCATACTCAGACTGTGTTGTAACCACTGAGCTCTGACTGTTTTCATGCTTTCGGGAGTGAGATCGGGTCGTAAAAAATTGAGCACAGAATGATTTTGAGCTGGATGCACGGTGCTGTTGATCTGCTCACAGACGGCGCGTATTTGGGCTCTTAAAACTGGCGAGCCTGGCAAGAGCAGCGGATCAGGGAAAGTCTCTTCAAGATACTCGACGATCGCCATCGATTCACCAAAGTAAACGCCATCTACCTCAAGACTGGGCACATAACCAAAAGGGTTAATGGCGGCATACGTGCCGTTTGCTTTGAGGGGGAGCGCATCGACGATCTGGAAGGAAGCTTGTTTGTATTGGAGCGCCCACAATACTCGCTGTGTCGCATTGCCAGGGGCTGCATAGAGAATCATATTCGTATTTTACCTTCAGCCAGTGTAGCACTCTCTTTTTGATCTCAGGCCCAAAATAAACGGGTGATTAGGTTTCGCACACGATCGTTATGGCGTCAATCAACTATCCTGACTTTAGGAGCTAACAAAAAAATACATTTACAAATCGGAATAACTAGTCACTGCCCCTGTCAGGTCATTGACTCGCACATAAACCCCTGCAGGATCGATAGAATAGCCATCCGTTACTGGGAAAGGAATATACACTGACCACTGTCCACCCTGCTGATCGGGTTGAAAAAGTACACTTTGAACTTGAACTGAATTGGAGCCGTCTTTTACTTGATGAAACTTACGTTTAACCAGTTCAATAACTTCTTCGCGCTTAAGTTGGGCTTTTTTTTGCAGTTCCAAATTCAATTCTTGTACATAACAAAGTGGACAGTATCCAAGTTTGTCTGCATAGACTTCACCAGAAATGAGCATGCCACATGTTAAACAAGCTTCAGCCACCCTATCACTTACTCCGTCGTTTAAATACACTGGACTTAGCCGATGCCAGATAGAACGGCCAGACATAAATCTAAAGTATTTTGAAATTGTCCTTATTGTTGCCGAAGAATTTTTTCCATTTTCTTACCTTTGGCGAGCTCATCAATCAATTTATCTAAATAACGTATCTTCTGCATCAGAGGATCTGAAACGTCTTCAACACGAATGCCACAAACAAGCCCCTTGATTAGTACACAATTTGGATGCATAGCCGGAGCCTGGTCAAAAAAGCTTTCAAAATCGTTTTCGGCCTCAATCTGCGCTTGCAGCTCTTGTGGACTATAGCCTGTCAACCAGCAGATAATTTGGTTGACTTCGTATTGGCTTCGCTGCTTGCGTTCTGCCTTTTGAAGATACAAAGGATAAACCTTTGCAAATGAGGTTGTGAAGATATTGTGTTTAGGCATTGTTGGTTTTCTCCTGAAAGGAATTACGAAAGAGCTGGTTTAGCGACGCAGCGTAAACAATTGCCCATTCATGGCATCGATCCAGCGCTCTTGACCCAGGGACCAGACCAGACGGCGGTCAACAGCAGTTAACTCCACCTGGGCGACGGGCCAGAGCAAGCCAGGGAAGAAAGAGCGGGACTGTTTGACCAGACGATCCGAATCAAATTCCCAGGCGCGATCTTCCAGAGGGGTAGCGTGGGGCAAGCGTGAAGCAACCATTGACTGGGTCTTAGGGACTTGACCCGAAGCCAGACGCACCTGAAAACCGCGCTCGGGCTGCTGATAATCCACAAACGAAAAAGTCCAGGCTCCTGAAGCCAGAGAGCGACCGGTAGCACCAATTTTTTGGCCCAGCACGTGGGTCAGAGCGGCATCGCGTGACCAGGCAACAGCCAGGGTTTCGGCTTGAATGAAAGCTTGTTTGGCAGTCTGACCGTTACTAGCAGTATTCATCTGAAAAGCAGCGGGCGCCAAACGATTGACGTTCAGCACAGGCACAGACTGACAAGCAAAGAGCCCGAGTACACTGCAAACTGCAGCAACACGGACAATCAGTGCGGTGGACATATGATTAGTTATCCTGGCCAGGGCATTTGTTGCGAGGAGGATTGTTGTTTTGAGCAGCGGTCATCACGCGTTTGTACTCTTCGGCATACATAGCAGCGACATAGCTGTTCTCAATAATCAGCATGCTTTCGTTATTGGTCTTATCGGCATTGGCAGAGATATTGAAAGAACCGGTAATGACCGTATCGTCAGCCATGACCACTTTGTGGTGCAGCAAAGCTTCATTGCCATCCATGCGGGTGTAGATGCCATTGGCTTTCATAATGTGATAGGTCGAATACTTGCCATAGCCTAAGCACTGGTCATAAACGCCTTCGACGCGTAGTCCAGCTTGTTTCTTGGCAACCATCAGGTTAGCGACGTCTTTGTCAGTGAAAGAGAAAGTCATGAAAGAAATGCTTTTTTGAGCCCGATTCAGCACGTCCAGAATCGCTTCGGTACCACCACCTTTAGGTGAGAAAAAGGTGCGAATCGTGGTATTACCGACTTTGACGACAGGATAAGGAATCTGACGGGCAGGGTTGGGGCCAAAGATACGCTGTGTGAACATGCGCTCAAATTCAGAGAGGTAGTTTTCAGCGATTTGCTGATTGCGAATCGTTAAGGCATTGTTATTGTGGTTATAGAGGCTGGTGCTGGTGCTATTGGTAGAACCCATCCAAACGGCTTGATTATCAACAATCAGAAATTTGTGGTGCATGATGCCAGAGCGTTGGTCATCAATCACCGGGATACCCGCTTGCTTCAAAGCAGTAATCGTATCTCTAAATTCACCGCGGCCAGTATCATGAGAAGAAGGAACCATACTATCGTCGTCGGTTACGACACGAACCCGAACGCCTTTGGCTTTGGCGGCAATTAAAGCCTGAACGACACCCATATCACCGATATCATAAAAAGCAGCGTCCAGAGTTTGACGGGCAGAGGCAATTAGTTTCAGCATTTCTTGGGCAGGACCATTGGGATCACGGCGAGCGAGAGGTTCGTTTTGAGCAATCGTTTCAGCGTAGGCGTTTACAAAGTGAGCGCTAAACAGTTGAGCTTCGGCCTGTACTGCTGACATGGCTTGCAATTGGCCACCCGGAGCACGCATTTGAGAAGCACGTTGCGCCGCTACTAAAGCAGGGTTCATTTGAATGGGTTGAGAATTACAGGCGACGACGGCCAGGGTTGCGGCACTCAAAGCTAAACGTTTAACTAATTTCATAATATAAGGTCCTCTTCTACGCTGTTTGTATAAATTGATTATATGCTCGAAAAATTAAAAGTGACGTCAATTAAAACAAAGTTACCCAGAGCTTAAACAATCATTAATATTCACAAGTAAAATGAAGCCTTTTGTCGTCATACGCTTGCAGTCAGGGTCATAAATCGGGTATCTTTCCCCCATATTCGCCCTTATTAATGGAGTCTCTTCAAATGCGTGATCAGTCCAGAACCTCCCTGTTGATCGGCAGTCTGCTGACAATGTCTTTGAGTGCCTGCTTTAACTTTCAGAGCGACCAATTTCTCAAAGAACTCGACGACAGCTACTATGCCCGCTGGCCCCGTGCGCTGGAGTCGTCGGAGTATGGCCCCGAGAGCATGGGGAGCGCCCTGATGCCCTTTTTTAGAGGACACGCCAAAGACTGCGGTCTGTTTGGCGGAGACGCTTTGCCTCAACGAGACTATATCCCGGCAGAGATCCGAGACTATACCGGGGAGTCTCTCGGCACCTCCGTCAGCAGCATTCAAGAATTACGCGGTGAAGATGTTTTTTACTCTGTTCTGAGCACTCCGATTAAACCGGGACAGACCATTGCCCATCAGCCCCTATTTCCTCTCCAACAAGCTGGCTTTGCCCAGAGCCTGGGGCTCTCGCGTGACTACCCGGTGGTGCCCGCTCCTGGGAATGGTTGGCGCATTCGCCAGACCTGTGCCGGCTTTCTCAATAGCCATTTATCCGGGTCTATTGAAAGCAAGAGCGGCGTGCCCTTGATCCCCTATGGCGCTTTTAAATCAGCGGTCCAAAATGACAAAGAAATGAAGTCCTCCATCGTGGGCGTGTCAGGGCGCTTTGTTTCACCTTTGACCCAGTTACTAGCTGACGACGCGATTGATCCCGATGCAATTGCCGTCAAAATGGCGCTCTGGTATCAGTACCGCCAACAAAAAGAACTGGCCGATTTTTTAGAAAGCGCGCAGATCTTAAAAAGCTTTCGTGGCTTACTGATCAGCCGAGCGACCGACAAAAGCAGTATCCGTAGTCTGAACGCCAATGGGGTCTTAACCATGGATCTCAATCAGTTGGCACGGGCCGAAGGGCAATTGGATGGTAAGTACAGCGTCGATGAGACCTTCCAATCGATGGTCTACAATACCCTGATTTACTGTGGCAAAGACTGCGATCTCGAAACCCAGAGCCTACCGACACCGGCCAAATTAGCAGCCAGCTTTGGCCGCATCAAAGCTAGCGGCGGCAAAGATGTCTTTAGTAGCTTACAGCCTGGACGAAGTCTTAAATTTTGGCAAGATGTCTCAGGCATTCCGGCCGCCTATTGCAACGAAAACCAGAATCGCTGGCAACTGCGCTTTACACGCAATGGCCAATTGCTTAGTACAAGTTTACCTGTTCAGTTGACGACCAGCGCCTTGCGCAGTGATAATAACCGCGTGCAGCAATGTCGCTTTGAAATCAATGCCCATGTCAAAAATGAAGAGGCCTTATTTAAGTCGCTCAGCCAGCAAGATCAAGTCGCTCTGGGCTTTGAAATTATCAACCGTGATGGTTTGCAAGTCGGCAAAGACCGGCATGAGTTACGCCTGACAGGCGAAATGTTCTTTAGCACCCGCAACCAGATCCAGCCCTTGATTTTAGGGCAAGAGCCTCTGGCCTACACCCGTGTCGGCAATGATCCTCGGCGTCAGACTCTGAAATGGGAGTTTGATGTGATCTTTCGAGAAGACAGCTCACCATCAATCATTGATTATCGCAGAGTCAATCTCTTAAAGGGTCAGCAGAATCAACTCAGTCGCTTTATCGAAAACCGGCTGGAGACCGTTAGTAACGATCTAATTGACGTCACGGCCCAGGCCGATCCTGAGCAGCGTGAGTTTTATCATGTGGTTGTCAGAAATCGCAAGCCGATTGATTTTACACAATTAAGTAACCTGAGCGAAGATCAGTACACCCTAAAAAGCCTATTGGCAGTCCCGCTTAAAAACAACGAAAGCCAACCCGTGCCGTTAGAAATTAGACTGTCATACCCGCTAGTCATACCCATTCCCACAGCCAACCCAGAGCGCGCATTATCAACTGATATTAGCGATAGTCCACAAATTGAGCAATAAAAAGCAGCTGGCGATTTACTTTGCCAGCTGCTTTAAAGGGTTTTTTGAAGACCTCGGACTTTAATCCATATCTTCGATATTGAGTTGATCGCCATCCGGAAGCATCACTTTATGCAGGCTCAGACTCTGCTGGACATCATAGGTCTCTGATTTATCGCAACAGATATCGATTTTAGCGCCCGACGTGCCTTTGAAAGCGCCGCCATTATCTACAACCGCAAAATAAATTGGAGACACGCCTTTGATTTTCTCGATCTCAGGGATGCGGAAGACATCGCCATATTTCATCGGCGCCTTGGATCCTTTGTAAAGCGCTGAATCCAGCGCAACAGCGACATATTCATTAGACTTAGCATTGCCAGCTTTCATAGCGGCAACATATTTATCAAGGGTGTGGGGGCCAAGCGGCTTACCAATACTGTCTTTGGTTCCACCCTCCATCTTATTGTTTATAGGTGCATAAGAGGTACCTGCAGCGACTTTGAAAAACTCAGTTTTTAGCTTTGAATGGTCAAGGGTTTCGCCTGCAAAGCTGATCTCGGCAGCTGCGTTGCCCTGTTTTAGGGGCTGTAGGTTGGTATCATGCTGCGCTAGCTTGAGCATGCTTTGCAGCTCTGTATCGCTAACATTGCCATCTTTGAGGGCTGCCTGAGTCATTGTTCGGGCTTTATCGGCAATGGTGTTGGCTTGCACTTTTTCATCTTTGTTCAGGACTTTTGAGAGCGCAATATCTGTTTTTAGTTGCTTGACTTCATTGGCACCCAGCCCCCGCTTGTTATCTGAGCCATTGGTATACTTAGAATTCAAAGGATGCAAATAGCCGGCAAAGGTCTTGGGAAGGATCGGTCCTGTACTCATAAAATCACGCGTACCTTTAGTAAAGAGTAGTAAAGAGAAACTTGCTTGTCTTGATTATAGCGCTGATCACGCATTTTCATGCTTCTTTTTAAGATCGGAATTCAAACACACTGTACTTACTGGCTATATCTGATCAGGCAGATCGAGACGGCCATCTTTCAGCCGAATCTGGCGCCGGGTGCGACTGGCCAGACTTTCGCTGTGGGTCACCAGTACAATCGCCAATTGTTCACGCTGATTGAGAGTTTGCAATAAGTCAAAAACCCGATCTGAATTGTCACTGTCGAGATTGCCTGTGGGCTCATCGGCCAGAATAATACGCGGGCGATTGATTAGAGCACGGGCGAGCGCTACCCGCTGTTGCTCCCCACCACTGAGCTGCCCCGGGCGGTGGGTCAGACGATGAGTCAGACCGACTTGCTCCAGTAAGTCTCGACTGCGGGCTTCGGCTTCCGCACGGGTTTGATTGGCTAGCATTGCAGCGATCGCCACATTCTCTAAGGCACTGAGCTCTGGCAAGAGATAATGAAACTGAAAAACAAAGCCAAGCTCCTGTTGGCGCAAACGACTGCGAGCTTTATCTTTGAGTTTGGAAATCGCCTGGCCATTGATCAAGACCTCGCCTGAGCTGGGCTGATCCAAAGCGCCCAATAGATAGAGCAAGGTCGTTTTGCCCGAGCCACTGGGGCCCATGATCGAGACAAACTCGCCAGCTTCAATCTCGAAAGAAATGCCTTTTAAGATTTCTGTTTGACCCAAACTACGACAGAGCTGATCAGCCGCCAGCACGACTTGTTTATTTGCCTGCTGCATAGACCCGCTCAAATTCTGCTTGATATTGTTTCGCCAGTTCAGGGTCATGTACCACGACCAGGTTTTCATCATTGCTGCGGTCGGCATTTTTGCTGAAATTATACGAGCCTGTGACCACGGTTTCGCTATCTATAATAAAGACTTTGTGGTGCATAATTGCCGGATTCCCATCCCGACGCACATCCAGGCCCGCTCGCTTGAGGCGACCGTACTCACTATATTTACTGGTGGCACCCATATTTTCAAAGACGCCGCGAATCGTCAGACCCGCTTTGCCCTGAGCCTGCAAGACTGCCCCCATTTTGTCATCCGTAAACGAGAAAGCCAGAAACAAAACTTCTTTTTTGGCTGCTTGTAAGAGATCCAGCACCCGTTCTTGCACCGGATCCTCTGGTGAAAACAAGACCTCTAGCGTGTGGCCTTGTAAACTAAAAATTGCTGGCAAATTTTGGCGGGGCGAACGCGGACCAAATTCTTTGCCCAGCATCTCTTCAAACTCAGCCTGATAGAGTTGAGCAACTCCAGAATCATTGATCATCAAGACATTGTTATTGTTACTGGCCACACCACTGGGCGTCAGATTCATCGAACCGGTCCAGACGCTCTCTTGATCCCGAATCAAAAATTTATTATGCATAAAGGCACTGCGCTGATCATCGACAACAGGAATCCCTGCTTTTTGTAGCGCTTTGACCTGGGGAGTCAGATGATCGCTATCGGTCACGACTCGCACCCGAACGCCTGCTGCTTGACGCGCAAGCAGGGTCTGCTCAATACAAGGCAGCTCGATATCAAATGCAGCTAGATCCAGACTGCGTTGGGCTGCGGCCAACCAATCACAGACAGGTTGTTCCAGGCTCTGTTGCGGACTGGTAAACAGGGCCTGATAAGGCCCCTGACTCGTATCGCTTAAGTCGCCGTCCTGGCGAGACCACCACAGGCCCAAGAGAATCAATAAGATCAGCCCCAGGCTCCAGAGCAAGACTTTAGGCTGCTTGAGTGACTGACTCATGCTTCAGCCAGCAATTGGTTGGCCAGAGTCAGGGTTTCAAAAGTGCCGGCATCGGTCCACCAGCCTTGCAATCGCTGGTGATATAAGAGGCCTTTGGCAATATAGTGATTGTTGACATCGGTGATTTCTAGTTCGCCACGTTGAGAAGGCTGCAATTGATCAATAAATTGAAAGACTTCAGCATCGTAGCAATAAATACCTGTGACAGCATAATGGGAATCTGGCTGCTGAGGCTTTTCGATAATTTGTGTGATCTGCTCCCCTTTGAAGCTAGGCACGCCAAAGCGCTGGGGGTCAGGAACTTCTTTAATCAGGATTCGAGCGCCTTCGGCTTGCTGCTGAAAAGCTTCCACCAGGGGAAGCAAACTGTCTTCAAAAAGATTATCTCCCAATAAAACCACCATTTTATCATCGCCGACAAAATGGCGTGCCAGCCCCAGGGCCTGGGCAATGCCACCGGCTTGATCTTGCACGCGGTAGGTCAGCTCACAGCCAAAATCGCTGCCGCTACCCAATGAACCCACGATCGCCCCCATATGCTCAACGCCAGTCACGACCAGCAGGTCCAGAATACCTGCTTCGACTAACTTTTGGATCGCATGGTAAATCATCGGCTGCCGTCCAACAGGTAAGAGATGCTTATTGGTGACCCGTGTCAGGGGATAGAGTCGGGAGCCGGTGCCTCCGGCCAGAATAATACCCTTCATGCGCGCACCTTTTCGAGAATCTGATTGACTTCTACCTGCCAGGCCGAGAAGCCTGCGGCACTGGCTGGATATTTTTTAAATTGCTGATACAAATGTTTTGCCCATTCCAATTTGTGATTCATGCGCAAGAGCAAAGCCGGGTTAGAGGCTCCTCGCAGGCCTTTTTGCAGCTTCTGCCCGGTCGAAAGATCGAGTAAGCGTCCGCTCAATGAGCCCTTGATATCGTCTGCGGTAATGATCTCTTTTTTAAGCGCAAACTCCATATTGTCGGTGTCTTCGTTCATTAGAGCCTGTCGCATCACATCCTGATAAGCCAACGCAATACCAACTTCTTTTTGGTAACGCTGATTATAGGTCCAGAGCTGATCGGCACTCAGATCCCTGGCTTGTAAAGCTGTGTTTGCAACCTCAGCCAGGATACGTGCGCCTTTGATACCTGCTGAAACACCACCACCCCGCACAGAATTAACCATAAAGGCCGCATCACCCAATACCGCAAAGCCATTGGCAACCAGATTCAACAAAGGGTAACGCACAGGAATCTGGCCCATATCTTCCTGAATGATCTCTCCGTTTTGCCAGCCGTAGCGCTCGGCAAAGTCCTGCACAGTGGTACGAACCGTTTCCAGGTCAGACTGAGTCTGACTCATCATGCCCAGGCCAATATCAAAGGCAGAGCGCCAGAGATAGCCGCCCTGAATGCAAAAGTGAATATGCAGCTCTGATGTACTGATATCTGCTGGCGAGCAGCTCAGACGGTAAGCCAGGCCATAAGCAGAGTCTAAATCTCGAGTCTGGGTTTGATAAAGCAAGCCCTGACTGACCAGTTCTTGTACCAGTGCCTGGGCATTGCCCGTGGCGTCAATGACGAGAGAAGCTTCTCTTTGCTCGCCATTACTCAGATTCAAACCCACCACCTGATTGGCTTCGATCACCGCCGAGCTGACAGTAGCCTGCTCAAAAGTGACACCAGCCGCTTGCCCTTGATCCAGCAAGCGCTGCTGAAAACGGGTGCCGTCGAGCATCAAAGCTGAGAAGTCAATCGGCTTGCGCACCTCGGCACTGGGAGAATAGGCATAAAACAGATCCAAGAGTCCCAGCAATTCATCGCCCTGGGAGCGCTCCAGATCGGCTTTGGAAAAAGTATCTATATCGATCATTAAACGCGGATAGGCCTGACCCAATTGTTCGCGGGGTTTTTGATCAATTAAAAGCACCTGGTGGCCTTGTTCGGCAAGCATCCAGGCACAGGCAGCGCCGCTAAAACCGGCACCGCTAATGATTACATCATAAGTCATCGAGATCTTCCTCTTTTAAATCAGGTCGGGGGCCAGCGGTAATCAGGGTATAATCTCGAGCTGACAAATGGGTTTGGGCCGCCACGAGTAATTGCTCACAGCTAATATCGGCAATCTGCTCGAGCCAGTTTTGCAAATGGTTTTCAGGCCAGCCAAAGAGTTCTTTTTGCAACAAATAATGACAGCGCTGGGCATTGGTTTCAAATTGAAACAGCAGCTGTCCGCTGAGATAAGCTTTGGCCGTATCGAGCTCAGTCTGAGTCACGCCTGCAGATTGTACCAGACGAATTTCGTCCAGAATCGCCCCGACACAGCGTTTGACTTTATCAGGAGCACATTCAGCAATTGTTTGAACCACACCTGGATACAGATAAGATCCGGCGGTGGCAGACATACCAATATGGTAGACCAGGCCCCATTCATCACGAATTTTACGCGGCAAGCGCGAAGCAAAACCAGGGCCTGAACCGAGAATAATATCCAGCAGCAAGAGCGCCACATAGTCCGGGTCTTGACGGGCCACGCCCAGATGCCCTAGCATCAAAAAGCTTTGCTCTTTGTTGGCCAGGGGCAGATGGCGATAAATGCGCCTGGTTTGGCGCTCCAATTTGAGATCCAGCACCTGCTGAAGTGGGCCGCTGCGGGCCATACCAAAGTGCTGGCTCAATAAGTCAGCAGCTTGATCGGGGGCCAAATCGCCAGCAATCGCCAGGCGAGCCCCATTCAGGTGATAATACTGATTAAAGAAGTCCCTGACAGCTTCTGGCTGCAAGGACGGCAAGCTGCCCAGGCTGCCTTCGACAGAAGTCTCTGCTCCGCTGCCCTGATAAACCGTGCTTAAAAAGCTGCGACTGGCCAAATAGTGTGGGTATTCTTCAGATTGCTGCAAACCAGTGATAATCAATTGTTTTTCTTTGTTCACTTCGTCGGGACTGAGCAAGGGCTGGGTCAGCAATTCATTCAAGAGCGAAAGCACTTCAGGCAAATGGGACTTGAGGCTTTCGACCCGAATCGAACTGGAGGCCAGGGCACAGCCCAGGGACAAATGGGCGCCCACGTTTTCAAGGGCTTCGGCAAAGTCGCGCGCTGAGCGCTGCTGAGTACCTTTCATCAGGCTGGTCAGGGTCAAGTTAGCCAGGCCCTGCTGATCTGTCGGGTCCAGTAAGCTACCCACTGGCAAATAAAACTCCAGACAAACCAGCGGTGTTTTGCTTTCTTGATGCACAAAGCTTTTCAGACCATTGGGCAGTAACAGATGTTGACTTTTGATTTCAACGGGTGCTGGCAGGGCGGTAGCAGAGTGCAACAAGTGAGAAGCTGCAGGGCTAGACTCTGAACGCAAGCTTTCTGCACGCCCCGATTCAGCACGCGGCGGCTGAAAGTCCGGTTGGTGTTTTTTGTAGGCAGAACGGGGTGCAACAGGTTCTGCCGGCTCCGCATCACTCTCTTCAGCTAGCACGTCATCCCGTTCTGGTAAAGGCAATAAGTGTCCAGTACTGCGCAGCTCTGGCTGCAAATAGTTTTGAGCAGCTGCAATCAAGCTTTCTAAACTGACCTCTTGAATCGCTTCGGCATAGGTTTGCAGCTGCGACCAGGTGCTGGCTGATAAGATCTCAGCCATAAACTCAGCCCGATCTTCATTGGTTTCCTGATGCAAATACCAATCCGTTAGTAATTGCTGCTTGGCCCGGTCTAGCTCAATTTGTGTGATTTCGCCGCGCTGCAAGGCCTCAATCTGCTGATCAATAGCCGTTTCCAGAGCTTCAATCGATGTGCCTTGACTGACATCAGCCTGCAACCAAAACAAATAGGGATCATGGGTTTCAAACAAAAGCGTCGAGATATCTGAAGCAAGCTGTTGGCTTTCAACCAATTCTTGATGTAAACGACTGCTCCAGCCTTCGCTCAGCAAATAATGCAGGACCAGTAAAGCATAATAATCCGGATGACTCAGAGCAGGGGCTGGCCAACACATCAACAAACGTGCCAGTGTCACCTCTTCACGCTGCATTACCAAGCGGCGTTGCCCGGGGCCCGGCGGCTCATAAAAAGACACATCTGGCGCTAAATCTGGCACGGCAGGCACGGCAGCAAAGGCCGATTCAATCTGTTCTAGAGCGTCAGCGGGTAGGTCACCAGCCAGAATCAAACAGGCTCGCTGTGGGGTATAGTGTTGTCGGTAATGAGCCATCAGGCTCTCGCGATTCAGGGCCCGAATATCCTGGGGCCAGCCCAAGACTGGCTGGCGATAAGGGTGCTGCAGCAGAGCCATCTGACTCAGGGTTTCCCAGAGGCGGTCATCCGGGTCGTCATCGGCATTTTGCCATTCTTCGAGAATCACGTCTCGCTCGGCTTCAATCTCAACAGGTGCAAACAAGGCATGCTGCATACGATCAGCTTCAATTTTCAAGATTTCTTGCCAGTGTGCTGCTGGCAGATTGAGAGAATAGACAGTAGCGTCCAAAAAGGTATAGGCATTATTGCTGCCACCACAGCTCAGAGACAAATTATCGATCGCCCCTTTGCCATAGGCTTTACTGCCTTTAAAAAGCATATGTTCAATAAAATGCGAGACTCCGGTAGTTCCCGGTTTCTCATGGCGGGAGCCAACCCGATAAAGCATCATGCTGCTCACAATCGGCAGGCAGGCATCACGATATAAGCAGACTTCCATGCCGTTTTTTAAATAGGCGTGCTCAATCGATTCAAAGGGGTCAGTGATCTTTAGCTCAGCGGGTGTATAGGGTGTCATGGGGCGTATTATACCGCAGCAAGCCAGCGCTTTGCTGTGTTTTCAGGCACGTTGTGCAGGCTGTTGGTAAGGGGGTAAACAAGTATTCCTAACCCTTCGAGAGAGTCCATCCTCGCAGCTGCTGAAATTCAGATCAATACGACAAGCCTAAATCATCGAATAGCGCCTCAGCATGGTCGAACGATTTCAGATTATCACCGGCATCTGTGGCTTGAAATGCT
>JBBKWI010000059.1:0-2736 GCA_037968875.1 Candidatus Sericytochromatia bacterium
TTCTAATTCCATTTTCAAGGATTAGCAAAAATCGGATAGCGCTCTGGCATCTGTTCAAGTGCACTACGCAGCTCAGGAACGATTTGTTCAGGCAAAGTCACTACAGGTGCTGGATCGGAAAGGGTACTGGAAGCAAACTCAAATTGCAGCATCAGGCGCTGCCCGCTTTCCAAAGGACGTCCCCGATGAAAAGCACGCGTATCGGCCATGATAACAGTGCCCGCCGGACCGGTCAGAGTATGTTTGGCTGCGGGGCCATACACCGCTGCAAGTGCTTCTTCAGACCAGCGTTGATCAATCGCCAGCTCCAGAGGTGGGGGCTGGTGGCTACCCGGGAAATACTCCTGGGGACCGTTAGTTAAATCAACAGGTGTGAGGTAAAAGAAAAAATTCACAAAGTGAAAGCGGTCGAGATCGACATGAAAGACCTGGCCGGTATAACGGCTTTCAGGCAGGTTTGTCGCCACCGACCACCACATATACGCTTGCACCAATTTGGCTGGGCTTTTGAGGAAGGCAGTGGCATAGTCGCGCCAACGGGATTGGGCTGCCAGTTCCTGGATCGCCTGACAGCGCCACATTTGCTGGGTATCAAAATCATAACGCCTGGCCAGGGGCTGATTGGGCTCAAAAATGACACTGGGCAAAAGATTCTGACCCGTTTTGGCATCTCGATGCTCCTGATCGTGCAAAGAAGGCCGACAACGGGTTGTTCTGGCAAAATCCTGAATTGCTGAGATTTGTTCCTTCGCCACGACAGCGGGCATCAGATGGTAAGAGTTTTGTTCAAGATCGGCAAGAACTCGCTCCAATTCAGGAATAAAAGCTATCTCAACAGGCAATAAACACTGATGGAGATAGCGCAAACAAAGACTGCTGTAACCCCGCGTTAGAAAATGTAGCCGTCGCAGCGTATAGTAGCCCGTAAAGCTAAACTGACCGCTATTGAGCCAGTGTGCGATGTGACGAATGCCCCGTTCCAACCATTCAATCGGCGGCTCAGGATCCCGCGCCAACGCTATTTTGATCACTTGCAGTAGCTGCACTTGTTTAGCTGATGCCTGTGGGCACCAGCGGGCAAAGAGATCCTCCAGATCTGTTGAAAACCCCAGCAGCCAAAGCCCCAGTTCTTGCAAGTTTAACTGTTCTATTTTTGGGGCCTGCTGCAAGGCAGGGTGGGCCAGATTCAGTGGCGTAAAGGCTGCTTTTAAATCTGGTGTTTCGACGATCAGCTGAATGAGTTTCGCTAGCTCCTTCATAAGTTCTCCAGGGGATTGGTCACGCTGCCCATAAACAAAATCTGACTGGTTTCTTCGTCTCGGATCAGGAAGAAAAATGGACTATTGACAGTCATATCCATGCTTCGAAGCGGTTCCGAGCTCGAATAATTACTCACAACCGTGGTCGCCACAGCGGCTTCGGTGCCTTTTTCGTTAACTTCAATAACGCTTTTTTGGTTGATTTTGCTAAGGTAAGTCTCCGAAGCGGGCGGCAAAAGGCCTTTAAAATCCAGCCCTGCTTTCAGCATCTTTGAAGCACCCATTGCTTCAAGCGTCACTTTGAGATCCATATTTTTTTCAATAGTGAATTTAGGCAAGCGTAAACTGCCGCGTTCAGAGCCAAACTGTTTGACCAGAGAATCAAAGCCTACCCGATCCAGATCTTGAATCAGTTGCGGTAGCGTTTTATCAAAACTGGGTAAGAAAATATACATTTTAACGGATTGTTTTTTACCATAAGGTAATGCCACCGCCTGATGAGGGAACAATTCGTTGGGAAGACGATAAGCAAACTGATTAAACTGACGCATCATTTCGACATTCACTAATTGTGTAGGCGTCAGATAAAATGGCTTCGTTGTGGTTTCTGTCGGATCAAACTCATAGGTCCAACTGCCTTTAAAATAAACGGCATTCAGCAAGGCATAGATAATTGACTTAGGTGCTTCCAGAGGATAATTTAAAACCGCATTAATTTTGCCTTGCGTCTTGTCGCTGACCCATTGATTAATGCGATCCACCCCGCTTTTTTTGGTGAAGTCAACCGTATCGGCTTCAGCTTGAAACTGAGTCTGAAGGGTTTGTAGCCACTCAGGCTGCAGCGTAAAGGAAGGATTAGCCCAAATACTATTAGCAATATCCAGTCGCACATCGCTATTCTGTATTAAACGTTGAATAAAGAGCGGGATATCGTCAGTCAACTGCGCTTCAGGCACCGCTTTGAGAGCCAAAATATCGAGCATTTCTTGACGGGCCTTGCCTTCGGTACCCGCCAGCACCATTTGTAAGGCCAGGGTTGCACTTAAGCCAGACATAAAGTGATTTTCTGATTCGGCTTGTGCAAAAGTTTGTCTGAACAGCTTCCAGCTAAAAGCATTATTGGCTTCAGTCAAGGGATGCGCTTTGAGCTTAGCCAGGGCTTCAGCACTCAGGCTAAAGTCAGGACTCGCTGAAGGTGAGGGCAACGGAGCAAGCGAAGCACTGGGGCTGGCGAGCGGAGACGAGGGAGTCGGCTCTGGTCTGGCCGAAGGAGTCGCTAGTGGATTGATGCTGGGCTCAATCGAGGGATTATTCTGGGCTTTAGGGGAAGCAGGGGGATTGACAGGAGCAAAGGCCGGGCTTTGAACACAGCCATAAACCAGAGACAAACCCAGCACCCAGCTCAAAGAAGAAAAAGAGGTCGAACGCGGCATAATTAACTCCTTAATAATACAAATATTTACTAATAAGTATATAT
>JBBKWI010000060.1:0-31290 GCA_037968875.1 Candidatus Sericytochromatia bacterium
GTGATGGACTTTATGTTTGTTATCTAAATAGATAGCTTCCATCCGTTTGTCTCAACATCTGCACTGCTACCGATGGGCGTCCGTCATCGAAAACGGCTGTGCCCTGGGTGGCAGATGTCGCTGTGATGGTGAGTCCACCATCAGCAAAGCGCATGCGATCTCCGGCTTGATAACGGGGGTGCGTATCAAAAGTATTGCGATCAGCATCTAGGCTAAGATCGACATGGTAACTGGATCCATCGGGCAGACTGACCTGGCCTGTTGTGGTCGTGTCCATGCTGACTTGCCCACCAGCAGACAGGTTGAGGGTGTCTCCTGCCTGTAAGTCCTTTTCAATCCGATAGCCATTATTGTTGCCAGAAGCCACCGCACGGCCATGGAATTGATTGCCACTGTCGTCCTGGAATAGCCCACGTCCACCGTCTGCATTGACGGTTAATTGGCCCGAACCCATTGGAAAGACGTCTCCGGGTTGGGGGGCAGCCACGCTGGTGTGATCTCCTGTGGCTGGGTCAATCGTCGTCTGATTATGGAAATGGGCACGGGTGACTGCAGGTCCACCTTCATCAGGATAGCTTGTGACAGAGAGTTCCCCTGAAAAAGCCAGGGGTCCATCAATCGATCTGACCTGTACTTGCATCGTGTCGCCCGCATCGGTAACACCGTTAAGAGTATTGCCGACCTGATAATTGGTGCTGTCATGTAACATCGCGCCATTGGGATCCACCACTGCATCATCAAAGCCTGGGTATTGGCTGCTTACCAATGCCTGATTTGACTGTCCGCCACCTCCGGGAACCCGTGTGACCTCGTTATTGCTGATGACATATGCATCGCCACCATCACGGTAAACAGCGACCTGGTGATCTCGTGCTTGACCTGGGCCTGTGGTCGCAACAGAGAGAGGAGTAAATCCGGTGTCTCCCAAGATCGAACGGGCAATTTCTGCATAAGCTTCACAGTCGATATATTTGCGGTTTTGACCGTCTACAGGTACTGCGTCAATGCCCTCTTGTAGGTTGGCACCATTCCATTCGACGTTGTTGCCGACATGATTAAAATGAGCTGTGCTGTAAGCTTCTAAAAACTCCGCACGTTGGGGGGTGCTCAGCCCTAATCCATTGGCAAACTGACTGACCTCAGCGACATTGTGCTTATCGACTCGGGACCAGTCCCGACGCTGTTCAGCAGGGATCAAATTTAGTAGGGCACGCTGAGCGCTGGGGCGATCGCCATTAATCGTTTTTGCTTCGGAAGGGGTTTCGGTAAATTCGAGCTCGATTTCGCGCTCACCATTGTGTACGGTGGCTCTACCTTCTGTCATAAACTCATAGGTGTTTGGATCAAACTCAGCAGCATTGATTTCAGAGCTGGTGATACGGCGCTCATCACTGTTTTCAAGGTTTTGCAGAAAGACTTCTTCATAGCCCGTGACGCTTCCATCACTCTCAGCAATTGTGCGTAATTCCTGGACTTCAGTGGCATTCAATTCGCCGCCGCTTTTGGCTTTTTCGATGGCTGCATCGACCAGATTGGTCTGGTTATTCTGCATTCCCGGGGTACTGCGGTTAATATTCAGCATCATCACACTCTTTTCTGGCCATTTCAACGATAAATGACCTTATTAAATGTATTATACCATTTTAGAATCATTTTTATTCAATGGGCCATTAAGCAGACTCTATCGGAACAGATTCATATTGTTGAAAGGTATAAAAGCGACTTAAATCTGTGAGTGGGCTGGGCTGAGCGTTTTTCTGAAAGTGCTGAGCCTGTAGTTCTGTGATTTGTTTTTGATGCAAAAAATCAACCAAATCAGATTTTGCTTCAAATATCAGACGCAATTCAAGATCAGGAAAATAAGCTAATGCCTGAATAGCCTCAACGGGTTCAAATTGAGACAGAAAACCCTGGAAAGCGTGCACCTGCTGCGGGGTTTTTAGCAAGAGCTCTACTTCTAATTGCGTCATTTTTCCTTGCTCTATTTGTACAGTTGCCCGCAGACGAGCTGGCTTGACCTGTTGGTTTTCAAAAGTAAATTGGGGCACAGGCACCACCTCGATGGTCTGCTTGTGCGTATCACTAAGTGGTTCATTTCTATTCATTCAAAGACTCTTCCCTGTGTACGTTGCTCATACATTAATCGTTCTCTCTCACCAGAATCTCCCCCTGAATTGGCGTCAGCATAGCGCTCCATCGCCTGGTAACGTCTGACTTCAGCTCCCAGCGTGCTGGCTTGATCATTGCTTCCAGTCAAGGCATAATCCTGACCATTACTTAATAAACGGGCCCTGGATTCAGGGGTGCCAAAATACATGCCCTGGGCCGCAATTGTATCTTGTACAAAGAGCCTGTTGTCAGTGGCGCTTAGACTGGCAGAGGTTTCGACACTGGCGATCCGTGCATTAACACTTGCTGTCTCTGTCCGAGAGACGCCCACACCCACATTCACAGAGCTCAGTCTACCGATCGGCGCTCTGGGGGCATCACTTAGATTAGCTGCACGGGTATTGACTGACCACTGAGCAGAGACGCTGAAGCTGATATTTGTTTTGCTTGAGCGTGACGCAGATTGGATTTCGTCTGCACCCATTCGTACAAAGCGGCTTAAACCAGCCCCACTTAAGCCAAGCTTTACTCCGACGTTTTCAAGCTGTTCGATCACCTGACGGCGTCCTTCAGCTTGATCTGTACGCAAGGTTTTTTTGAGTTGAGGGGTTAAATTATACGATACATTGGCGCTGGTACTGAGATACTGGCCATTGTTTTCTGGCGTGGAATTATTACTTACAGAGAACCGTTCAACACTACCAGACACTTTTATATTGCCAAGATTGAAACCCAATGTTCCCATAATAGACTCTCGCAAACCCACTCTACCGGTAGAACCTACCGTCCGCGTTCGAGAGGCCCGGGTCGCTCCATTAACTTTCAATCCTCCAAAACTCACTTCCCCTTTGAGCTCAAAAAACTGTCCCGTTTGGGTTGATGGTCGAATGTGGTCCATATCAGGGGCATCTTCAAGATTAGGGAACACCTGGTTTGCTAAGCTTGAGCCAAGGGTGTCACGAACGGAATCGATCAGGAAATCACTCAATTGTTGTGGAGAAGTAAAGGTGTAGGTCAGTGCTCCATTCAGTCCTGCACTGAGGCTGAGATTGGCTGCAGCTCCGGCCCGAATCTGCCCTCCCAATTGACCTTCCCCTGAAAACTTGACGGCATATTTACCGTTATCTAGCATCGTGATGGAAATACTGATTTCTCCTTGTCCTCTCAACGCCAAAATGCCAGGCCCAATGCTACCGTCAGCAGAAATAACCAGTTTGATGCTGTCACCTTCTGAATTCAAGCGATCAATATAGGGGCCAAAGTTGGCCATATTCAGGTCGACGGGAATAATTTCTGAATTTTGGGTGGCTTGTTGTTCGCTGAGCGTCTGTGCCTCCAGGCCACTTTCAATACTTTGATCGGTTTCTGTTATCTCATTGCTCAAGGCCTGATTGTCAGCACTTGCATCTGCAATACCAGTATCTAGCCCTCCCAGGCGAGAGATGAGTGCCGAAGTACTGGCAGAAATCGCTTGATTGCCGGCTTCAAGCTGACTGGCCTGACCACGTACGCCGTTAATAGCTTTGCTCAGGTCAGTGCGATAAGCACTTCTGTTAGCAGCATCGGCATTGTTTCTCGCCAGTGCTATTTGTGCATCCGAATCTGCCAGTTTTTGCCTGGCGATTCCCGCTTGTGATCTGCCGTCGTTTGCATTTGCTCTTGCCGAGCCCAGACTACCTTCTGCATCTTGCTGCCGCTCACGTGCCCTTTGATTTTGTTGGCCAGCCTGGCCATAGTCCCCCCGGGCGCTTGAGGAACGGGCGCCACGGTTAGCTTCTCGCCCTTCAGCTGTGGCGGCCCGTGCCTCAGCCAGATTGGATTCACCTGTGGCGGCATTGTCGTTACCTCTGGCATTGGCGGCAGCCGCCGATTCTTGAAGCCGTTGGGCTTCAGTGAGCGCAAGTTCTGCTTTAATGAGTTTGGTAAAGACGGCACGGAACTCAGCAGAGGTACCCGGTATGCCGGCCAGTGCTTTATCTATTGCTGCTTGCCCTCTGAGTTTCCCGCTGCGAATATCGCTGCGTAAATCCCCAAAGCGTTGAACAAAAACGGCCATATCACTTTGATCATTGATGTAGCTTTTTAAGGCGCCAGTGATGTCACCTGATTCGCGTGTGCGTTTGCCAGCCTGGATTTCACCCCGACGTTTATAAGTGATATCGATGGTGTAGCCCAGATTTCCTGGTCGTACGGGCATCGTTAAGTATTCAGTGGCGATGGTCGTAAAGTCTTGTACTTGACTCTGAATCGCCTGATAAGCGTCTGGCTCGAGATCTGATTTGACTGTATTCAACGCTTGGGTTACAGTCTCAATCCGATCCGCTAAAGTCGAGACATCAGCTTGTGCTCGAGGACCCGTTTGGGTGAGATCCTGAATGGAGCCGTAGAGTCCAGATAAGCTTTGCAAAAGTGTTTTGAGCTCTTGTGATTTGGCGAGTTCATCAGGCTGATCCGCGCCCAGTGAGGCGATCGCTTGATCCAATTGCGTAATCTGATCATCAATCGCCAGACGGCGCTGATTAAAAATCGTCGCCTCCGATCTGGGGTTTGTCAGAAATTCATCATAAACCTGAGCATTATAATTGGAACGAGCCTCAGATGTTTTTGCCGTTTCCAGAGGGATAATCGCAGCTTCGATGCTGGCTGTGACGTCAAATAGGGGAGCCGCCTGAATAGGTGCCGCCAGCAGTGGAGAAGCCTGTAGTGCTTGCCCGGCTTGTTGATATAAATCCAGTAATTCGCGTGTCGCCTGGAGTTGATTTTGTAGATCTATGCGAGCTTCAGGAGATGCACTTTCCAATTGTGTTTCTAAGTTTGTAATTTGTTGGTTTAAACTATTAATTTTTTGGGGTAGGGTCTCTGTCGTAAATCGTTGTAAATTAGAAATAAGTGAGCTATCTGGCCCGCTGCCGGTGACTTGTTGCAGTCCTGCCAGCGCATCGGCTAAGGCAATGGCGTCCTGGTTCAAGGTCGCTGGCGCATTCCCTGAGAGTGCAAAACTATCTGCCAGACGTGCCGAAAGTAACTCGGAATTTGGTGTTTCAGCTGTTGTCGCAACAGGGATATTTGCGGGGACAGTCGTCGCTGGGTTCGCTGGAACTGGAGGGGTGCGTGCATAGCCAGCAGCGCCCAAAAAAGGTTGGCGGGTTGATTGGATTGACATACGTGCTCCATTTATAGCTAAAGACACAAAAAGTAAAGCAAAATTCCACAAATTGAATTATTTGATTATAATATACAATACTTAAAAGTTCAAATCTGGAAAATAAATGACCGACTACCCGATTAGTGAAATCGAAGCTCAAACATTGCGTAACCCTGCGTATATTGAGCAAATGCGGAAGCAGGCAAAAACCGTCGAGCGCAGTTTGGACGTGCCCGGCAAACCTGAAAGCCTGTGGCCGATGATCTCGGCCACGGATTTTCTGAACCAGCAAGCGGGTATGAAGACCACGAACACTTTTTTTCTACAGCAAGCAAGTGGAAGTCCCTGGATGCATGCCCAGACCAAAAATGCAGGTCTGACCGTCGCTTATGAAGAGTTGCCCTATGAATGGTTGGCACCTTATCATTATCAGGTGGAGCGTTTGCATAGCAAAGGTCCCCTCAAATACCTCAGTTTCGGTGTGGATTTAAAACCTCTGAATGCGTATATCACCCTGATCACCTGTCGTATTCGCTTTGTCTCTTACTTGCCTGGTGCGGTCGCTCGCGTGCTGGTTCAAAAAGAAGTCAATAAATTCATGAGTCTCTTTCAGGCTCTTGCGATGAAGCAACAGGGAGGTCAGCTCTTAAAAGCTTTTTACACCCCCGAAAGTGAAAACCTAACGCAAATCAATGCTCTGGTCAAATCCTGGGAAGCCTTCGAACCTAATCCTGAGATACGTTTTGCGCTAGCCGATTATATTTTACGTGCGCCTGAGCGTCTGGCCTATCGTATTCGCCCCCGTGAACTGGCTGAAGCTTACCAGCTCGATTCGCTAGCACTTTTAAAAGCTTGTCTGCGCCTGACTCGCCAACAGCAATTTCATTTGATGTGGGACTGTCGTTGTCCAGGCTGTAAAGGTCCCAAAGAGAGCTTTCGCCATTTGTCAGAGCTCAATGCCGTCGCTTATTGTGAGAGCTGCGCAGTGAATTATGGCGTGGCTTTTGATCAGAATCTAGAATTGAGTTTTCAACCCGATCATCAGATTCGCCCCGTCAGCGAAAACTATTTTTGTGCGGGCTCGCCAGCGAATACGCCTCATATTTCATGGCAGGCGAATATCTTGCCTGGTCTGCATCTGACTTCCGTTCTGGACCTTGAGCCCGGCTATTTTGTACTGCGCACCTTACTTTGCCCAAATGAAATCACCGTTCATATCGATTCTAGTGGAGCAAATGAGCTTGTGCTTGAGATTCAAGACTTGCTCTGTTTAAACGGAAGTCCCGCCCCGGATAGCATTTGTCTTCAAGCGGGTGCCTTGCTCAAGCTCACGAATAATCGTTCAGTCTGTTGTACCCTGATGCTTGAAGATATTGGCTGGCAAAGCCAAACCATCTCTGCCGCAGAAGTTCAATCGGTGCAAGCTTTTCATGATCTCTTCCCCGATCAAGTACTCGCCCCGGGTGAAAGCTTGCCCTTGCAATCCCAGGTGTTTTTACTCGCGTATTCCCCGCTGGAAAGTGATGCTGCTGACGAACTCCAGCATTTGTGCCACGGTTTGATTCAAGCCCATGAAGGTGCCGCACTGGTACTCTCCACTATGCAAACCCTGGGTATCTTTGCCTCAGCCTATGAGGCCCTGGCGGCAGCCTGGGATCTTCGTCAGGAATTAGCAAACCTTAATCTGATGTATGAACACCCCGAAAGCCTTGTTTTAGCACTCTCTCAGGGGCCCTGTGAAGTCTATTGCGACGGCGAGCGTCTGAATTACCGTGGCCTGGCAATTGAGGCTCTGCATTTGGCTCGGCAGCAAAGCCAGGATGGCATTATTGCTTCTGAAAGCTTTTTTCAGGCTCCGTCCCTCAGTAGCTTTTTTGAGTTGGCTGAGGCAGAATGGTTGCGTTTGCCAAACCCTGAAGGTGAAGATTATCTGCAATTACGTGAACAGGCCATGGCACTGGAATGGTAAACACAGCCGCAGCACTGTTTGATCCTACGGCTTTTCAGCTTCCGGATATTCTAAAAACCGTCAAAGGCCCTGCGGTGCAGTCTCCCCCGGTGCAGGCAGAAGTACGCTTCGTGGAGCAACAATTAGAACGTGAACACACCCGCCCGCAACCCCAGGCGAATGTGACCCGAAATCTGACGCGACAGGTTCAGCAACAGCGTGAGTTGGCTCGCAGCGATCAACTCAAACAGATTCTGTTACAAGCCAAAGCACTGCGAGCAACAGATCCCTCTGTTCCAGAATACACTCAGGGCCTGATGCAGGGCATTGCCTCACTTAAAGCCTGTTTTGCGGATGCGGCAGCTCCGACAGATCTAGAAACCATGAATTTATGGTTTCCGCTCTTAAAATGCCAGGAGCTTAAATGGGAAGCCTTACAGGCTGGTACAGCCGTGGATGTACCCACCCCTGAGGCCAAATTACTAGACAAATGGCGCCGTTTAAAAGGCAGTCTCAGTGCTGTCGAGAAAGCCACGGTTTATCAGTTGATATTGGGACTGAACGCTTTGATCGAACGCCGGACTTTGCCCCATAATATAGAGTCATCTAGTTCAGACCCTGCTGTTAAAACGACGCCAGCACAAGCTGCAGATACAATTCAGACGACAGTATCTGAGCCCTTTGATCCGATGACAAGCGGCCGCCAGATTTTACAATTGCGAGCAAAAATTCTGCGCAGCTGCTCAGAGCAAGAAAAACAAGGACTACAAACCCAGTTAAGTCGGCTTTTACAACAGCAAAGTGACTATTATGCGCTTCGCCGCGAGCAAAGCTTAGGTCTTCACCAAAGCCAATACGCCCGACTCTGCCAGGAATTGAAACAGGCATTGAGTGCAGCGCAAATCCAGCAAATGCGAGAGCAGACGGTCAAACAACTTGCACATTTGCAACGCTTGTTTGATCAGGACAAATCCCATCCTGGCGGACCTGAGATTTTCGTCTCCGCCAGTCGTCAATTGGCACGATTGGGGCTCAGTGATGCCGAGCAGGTGCTGACTCAGGAGCAAATCCAGCAATCCGGCTGGATTCAAGGCTTTTCAGCACAAGCTCAGGCAAGCCTAAAGGCCTGGCTAGCCAGTTTTCAACTGTTGCTCAACGCACTCAAGCAGAGCCTGGAAGCCCTCAATCAACGTGCCAAACAGGCCCAGGCGGATGCACTTGCGGACCAGATCCAGGCTGCACACGCTTCTTTTGCAAAGCAGTCTCAGGCCCTGGTCTATTTAGAGCAGGCCTGGCAAGATGCTGATGACCCCGCCGAGCAAAGCGCCTTGCGGCAGAAACTCTTGCAAGCCTACGCCGAACTGATCCTGGACTTACCCACCCCCTAAGAGCGCACTCTGATTTCAAATTGAACATGCTAGAATAAAGCCAATCTAATCACGAAAAGAGGGTATCTTATGTCTGTTTCTTTCAAAACAGGTTTACGACTCAGTCTGCTGGTATGGGGGCTGGTAAGCTGTGCATCCGTTGAGATTGTCAAAGACGTTCCCGTAGTACTCTCTCCAGCAAGCGAAAGCGCCTTCAAAGGCTATGAATTTTATTCCTGGCAAACCAACTCCAATCAGTGGGCCTATGCATTGATGCCCGGCACCAATGCCTTAAAGACCAATAATACCATCGCAGCTAATCAACAAAGCCATGATCAGATGATTGTGATGCTGCGTGCCTTGCCATTGGGGAGTCATCTAAGCTGGAACCCCAGCCATAACACCCAGGGATCCAAGACTCTTGATTTCGGACTGCCTGATGCCAGCCAGAGTGCCGAAATTCGGAAGGTCATGGCAGAGCGAGAGCTGATCGTGGCTGAACCTGCCGTTTCGGAGACTAAATAGCCTCATCATAGGTTCACTCTTGGGATAAGGTCACTGCAGCAAAGCGAGGGGATTAGCTGTCGTCTCCGCTCATTAATTGATTAAGAATTTTGGCTTCTTGAGGTGGGAATTGCTGCCAGAAATCAGCGGGTATTTGCGCTACCGTTGCTTGTGGCCAGGGGACTAAGGTCCGCACCATCTGCTCTCGTTGCTCAGGGTTGAGAGCCGAAAGCACAGAAATCATGCGATGCGGTACAATTTCTGCGTTCTCGCTTAACCATTCACCATCGATGCGAGCCAAAGCAGGCAATACCCAGATACCCCAGAAAGGGTCCTGGGCTGTCTTGCGCAGCAGAGCCAGGGAACGCTTATCTCCTGGCTGAATGAATTCAGAAATAGCGATGATCATTGCTTTTGCAAGATCGGGTTGATTCAGTCGGGTGTCGACAGGCTCAACACCCACATAGAGTTCAGGGTTCTGTTCTAAGCTTGTGGTCAGCCACTCTGCGCCAAGATCGCTGGCGAGATGGTAGACAACCCGTACTATTCCGCTACGCACGCGAATGTCCGGGTCCTTTAAGAGCTTCGCAGCTGCTTCCACCAGCTCCGCCCGGTCAGGTCCCTGGAGCGCTTGTGCCAGGCCTTCAATAGACTCTTCATAACTGGGATGGTTCCAGACGGTTCCTTCTAAAATTTGTTTACGAATCAATGTTAGACACTGGTCCATTGCCATATGTATACAACTCCATTGCAGATAGATCAAGATTATTCATCGGAACTTTGGACAATACGCCTTCGGGGGCGCCCCCCGCTGTTCTCCCCGTTGCTGAATTAGCGGATGCTTCAACCCATTCTTTAAAAGGCACGCCATCCAGGGGCGTCGGCTTGGATAAGCCTGCTGCGAAGGCTTGCTCTGCAGTTAACGAGAAACGCACCGCTCCACCTGTATAAAATTCTGGATCTAACGCGAGTTCGTGTATAAGTCTTTCCATGCTTTTCGATGGGCCTGCCGTAGAGCCTTCCGTCAACGGAACCTGGCTTTCAGAGATAGACCACCAACCTACGTCGTTTCTTCCAGACAAGAGCGAATTCATATCGAGCAGACCCGTGTTGAAAATATGGGGGTTGCTTTGCGTGCTGAGTGCAAAACGCTCAGCGCTGGCAACTCCATATTTACAAAGTACGTCTATCTGGGACTCAAGCGTCATGTGGCGACCATATACGGATTCAAGGTTAATTGCTCGGTCGATTGTCTTGCCAATCAGAGCCTCCATAGGGATTTTGTTTCCCTGATGGGTGAATTTTTCTGGGAAGTCAGAAACCACTTCCTGCATGATATCGTGGACCGATTTTTTGGCGTTGGCTGGATCTGCCAATCGCGTTTCTACATAATTGAGATACTCGGTCTTCTGAGTATCTGTCAGCATATCGGACTTATCATTCAACAAGAAAGTTAACTTTTCTCTGCCGATTTGATCGCCTGTTCTCTGCTCTGGACTGATGCTTCCCTCTCGCGCTTCAGCCAGTGAATCCATCCGTGAGACCTGATCTTGAATGGTGCCTACGTTACCCACTTCTAATTCAACGGGTTTCGGTTTGTCTCTCGTTTTTTGAGGCTCACTCAGATTGTTGCCCTTTTTGTCAAAGACTGCGTTCTCGACACTTGAAAGCGAGTTATTGGCCTTCTGTAGTTCAGTACGCAAATCGTTTAACTTTTTGCCTAAGTCAGGCGTCACAACCTTCTGACTGAGCTCTGAACTGAGCTTTGCTATTTTGCCTTCGAGATCCTTTACTGCCTGTTTGGCTTGATGACGTTTGAGCACGGTCACATCAAGATCTGCATCGGGCATTTCTGTTTTGACTTGCTCCAACTCCTGCCTCACATTATCTAGGCCCTTACGGAAAATTATTTCACTTTGCTTAGACACTTTATCGGTCATAAACTGGCGGGCTTTAGGATCGGAGCTTTCATTGAAGACGCGCTCAAAGGCCGGGGCGTGGGTCGTGCGGTCTTCGGCTATAAAGCCACTTTTTTGCAGCGAGTCCAGCAGTTGTTTACTTTCTGCGCTGCTATCTGCTTGCAGGTTTTGATACGTGTGGCCTTCAACCGTCGAATCTAGACTTTGGCGACTGTCAAAGCGGTTCTGAATGACCGTTGAGGCCTCATCGCTAATCAGTGAGGTCAGAGCGCTTTCAATAACCCCTTCAAAGAGGTCCTGGTCAATATTTCCATCGACATATTTTGAGAGTGCGTTTAAGCCCACGGTTTCTGCAAAGCTCGTTGCCGTATTAGCGCCAATGCGTGTCGGCATTGTTTTGCCGCCCACCATATTCAACGTGGCACTAGAGAAGAAGGAAATGGTTAAATTACGGCCCAGATTTTCCGTAATACTGTCCCATTCTGCTGAGTCCCAGGTTATCAGACTGCCTGCGTTTTGCTTGATTTTCGCAATGTCTTTTTCGACCTGTTGATTACTCTCAGTTAAGTCGCCTATGCTCTGCTCGATTTCTTGGAGTTGAATCTGGGCAGTAAAGATCGCTTTGATCTCAGCTTCAGTCGGAGGCTCCTGCTTAATGGTCTGTACCAGACTAATCGTATCCCCGGCTGCGTTATCGGTCTGGGGCGCGATCGGTTCGAACTTCTGATTTAAGGCTGAAACCTGTGCCTGTAGGGAGATTTTTTGTTCTTCCAGGGCTGCTACGATCTGCTTATTTTCGTTGACCTGAGCCTCCATTTGATCCACGACATCTCTGACTTCCAGGGGACTTGAAGCGTTGTTTAGCTTGATTGGTGAGATGATTTTACCCGCGATATCCCCAGTGACACCGCTAAGCCCGTTGAACATGGCGGCGCGTGTGACATTACCGGCTTTACCCAACTTATCGAAAACGGCTGTCACTCTGGCAGAACCGCCCAATTGCGTAAAGCCCATAGAGCCCGCTGTTGAGAGAGAGGTAACAAAAGATGTTTTACATCCTTCATAAGCCGCGTTGTAGAGTTTATCCTTATCAATGACCTTGCGATCGGTCTGCTCTGTTTCTAAGTTTTCGAGCCGCGCGTCTAGTTCACCTATGATTTTGTTTTTACTTGCTTCGTCAGTTGTATCGACGTCCCCGACCTTTTGTTGTTGTTGCTTGACTAATTCCCTCTCATTTTTATTACGTATGGTATCCTCGGCGTAAGTTCTCACCTGGTCAGCAGTTTCACCGATCACGGCTGCGCCCGTTCCTGCGGCTGTTCCGGCTGCGACGGCACCGGCTGCCGCCAGTAGAGAGGGAGCCCCTGCTCCAGCCGTTGCGACCGTGACAACAGTGGCGGTCGCCACAATTGCCACTTTTTTGGTCACCTCAACAGCTTCATCTTTGGCTATATCATAATGGACATCAGCCGATTGATCCGCTTGCAAGCGGATCAAGACCTTAGACGTTAGCGCCATTAAATCTTTTTCAGCCTGGGCGTCATTCGGATTGGCTTTCCACTCACTCAGTGACTGCTCGGCCTGATCGTATATAGCCAACAGTTCTTGCTGGCGCTCGCGATCATCTGCGCTATGTCCTACAGCCCAGGCAATGGGGCCGTTATCCGCTCCTATCTGATCGATCTGAGGCTTAAATTTGGCTAGTAAGAGTTCGGCATTTTGCGCCGAACCAATCTCTTGTTCTGCAATCCAATCTTCCCCGGCTGAGTTCACATAGGCTAAGTTTTCGCCCAGTTCACCCCCGGAAAACTCATCTTCTACCACATCCTGTAATTCGATATGGTACAGGCGGTCAAGGTCGCGCTTGAGTGCCGTCAGATTGCCACGGTTTTCCTGAGCATTCTTGAGGGTGCTTTTGACAACTGGGTCATTGGTTCCTGCCCCGATTTTCAGGAAGCTAAGCGATTCATCGCCACTGACTTTACAAGCGTCAAAGAGCTTCGCGGCATCTTTGCGGCCATCATAAAATTCGGGAATGTGGATACAGCGAGGCTCCTCTTCACCACCACCGTTCTGTTTGTGGTCAGAGTAGATTACATTGTCGAATTTATTCAGCTTTTCTGTGGTCAGTGTTGAATTGGCTCGGTCTGGTGGACTTAGCGGGCCATCTAGTACACCATCTCTCTTGCCATTTTTACCCGTATCACGGACTTGACTACTCCAGGCGTAGTCATAGACATTATCGTTCTCTACGAGTTTTCGAATAGCTGCTCGCTCATGAAGCGTGAAATTGTCTTCATCGTTTGCCATTTCCTGCAATTGGCTGTAGGAAGCTTCGCCTCCCTGCTCTTCTAAGATAAGTCGAACCATGTCTAGCTCTCTCGATTGGAGTGTCTGGCTCTGCCCCAGGACTTCGCGATTTTCATTGAGCCACTCGTCGCGCGCTCTCAGGGTGTCTTGATACAATTCTGGACTCAATTTCTCGTCCGGAATATCTTTATCGGTCAGCCAGAAATATTTATCCCGCAGGACATTCACATTCTTGAGAGCTTCTTTCTCATTGATCACGCCTTCCTTGCCGACCAATGATTCCAGTTCCTGGACTATATTGGTTCCCTCGACTTTATCGGTTCCCTCGGGTAGGATTTCATCGTGCAGGATATTGCGGGCATTTGTCATCGTGACATAGAGATTTCTTTGCGTTTTTTCAATCTCGCGCAGATTATTAACGCTGACCTCACCGGTGACAGGCAGGCCGAGCTGCTTTTCTATTTCTTGAACGGCCTGCTTGAGTTCGCCGTCTTCTAAGCCTTCAACACGTAATGACGCACCTGACATTTGCAGGGTTTGGTTGACTTGATTCACCAGGGTCTGCTGCTGGTCCTGTGGAAGTTCGGAGAGGCTGCCCTGCCCGGTTTTAAGCTGCCCCAGATCGCTTAAAGACCCACGCTCTTGTTGCAATCGGACATCATTAGCGTCTATACCTGGCAACATGCTCAACAAACGTGCTTGCTCTTCTGGCTTTTGCTGGGCGGCTTCTTTCAGAAAGACCGCTTCGAGATGGTTGACCAGTTCTTTAGAAAGCGTTGGTTTGGGCTCCAAATCGCTGGCATTGTAGGTAGCCAATGTCTCATGAAGACGCTCAAAGTTCTCGGATGTCACTTGATCCAGCGGCTGATTGACAAGCTCTGTGATAGCCTCTTTTGCAGTTTTGTCAACCGAGGTGGGGTTGGCTTCATGCATCTGCCTGAGCTCAATCTGACTTTGTAATCTGGAAGGTAATTCAATTTTAGGCAATTCGCTTCGTTGCTCTTGATGTTTATCATAGTTTGCTAAGAGCGGTGTAAGTTCATCCATTGGCATGGACTCGATTTGCTGATCTGATAGATTCAGTAAGTCGCCAATGCCTTTGAGATCGGCGGGTAAGCGCTCCTGCATCTGAGGATCCTGGCTCAGGCTTTTCAGAAATTCGCTGCGATCCAGGCCCAGGGTATTGTCGTCTACGGTTGGATTTAGAATCAGGCGTCGTAATTCTTGATCATTTTGGACGTCTTCTGGCTTTCCTTTGCGCAGGTTGGCCTTAGCCTGCGTTATCATCTCGTTTTGCGTCGCGGTATCGGCATTTTTAAAGGCGTCACTCTCTAAAAAATTAGTCAGGGCTTGCCGGCTGGCATCATAGCCCTCGAGATCCTTATTGCCCAGGAGCAGGAGCGCATTCACCTTTTGTTCAGTCGAAAGGTGATCCATGTCTTTGAGCTGGCTTATAGCCTTTTCATTGGGCATTTTAAACCCATTATCGCCTTGGTTAGAGATTGTCTCTTCAAGGTTCCTGATATCTCCCTCAGCAATGGTTAAAAGATCGCTCAGGCCCGTGGCTGAGAGATCTCTTATTGACGGGATTAGGTCGCCGGATGGTTTTTCTAGCAACTGTTGCGCGCTGGCAGGATCCTGCGCCGCAATTTCAGTGAAAGCTTCAGTTTGGCTAAGCTTGAAGCGATTGATGGCAAGGTTTTCTTGTTCTTTTTCTAATTTATTCTGGGCTTGCGTGTTCTCTACTTTGGGCAAATTGAGTCCCTGCGCACGTAAGTCTTGTAGGGCAGGGTAGCTATCTGCGTATTTTTCAAGCGATTGAACCAGCTCAGCTCCAGACACGTTCTTTGGAGAAAGTTTGTCTGGGGAATATTTGGCGTCTGCCTGGAAATTCTTGAAAAATGTATAGGGATCTTTGATATATGTACTATCCATTTTTTGAATGACTTGTTCTACTTCGCGGTTTGAGAGGTTTTCAATCAGCGAAGCAGGGATGCGATGCTCCAGGGTTTTTATCAGTAAGTCCCCCTGTTGTAGTTGGCCATAACGCGAACTTTGCAGCACGTCAAAAACATAGGCCTTCTGTTTCCTTGACTCAAAAAAGCCGCTATCAGCTGTCGGTGTGCCAGCCGTTTCTTCTGGCGAGGGAGTGTAATCAGCCAACATTCCTTTGCCACCCTCGTAACGCGCAAAGCTCTCCTGTAAGTTTGAAACTGCTTTCTCCCGATTACCAGAATTTAAGTAAGAGCTAAAATCCTCGAAATAGTCTGGAGCGGCCTGATCGCCTAATTTCTCCCATTTGCTCAAGATCTGCGCCTGGTTATCTGAGCTTAGGGATAAAGCATCTGATTTACCAAACACTTGCACAGCCGCTTGACTTTGTGGTGTGCTGAGAACTATCTGATCCGATGTGTCTTCTGTGCCTGGGACTGCTGTGTTTGCTGGAGTCAGTTTTGCTCCCTGGGGTGAGCCGGGAATTTCCTGTAAAAGCGGTGAATTGGCTAGCAGACTGGTGGCTTGCTGATAAATGTCAAGACTGCTGTTCAATACCTGTAACTGCAGCTCAAGTTTTATTCGTTCCGGATCCGAGGCTGGCAGAGCCTCAATTTGTTGCTGCAATTCATTTTGATTCGCTTTGAGCTCATCGATTTGCTTTGGCAGGGTTTCGTTTTGAAAGCGTTGCACGACGCTCAGTGCTGATGCATTTGTACCACTGTTGGTTATTTGTTTCAGGCTTTGTAATGCTTCATTGAGCTCACCAATACCTCGACTGGCTGTCTCTGGTGTTGCAGATCCGAGCTCAAGAATATCCTCAACCTGGACTTGTAAGGCTTCGATATTTGCCGTTGTCGATTCTTCTTTTGGCTGAGAGATCTTTTCGGCAGGAGAACGATTATATAGAGTAGGGGGTAAAACCTGATTTCCGACTTTCATCAAACAGGGGATCCTTCTTTAAGCATTAGTGCAGGAGATACAGAAATGGCGTAAATCTATTTTAGCTTAACAGAAACCTGTCGTTTTAACTGTGAAAATAATCTTACTTTTAGTAAACAATTTTTTAGTAATTTTCCTGGAGGCTGTTAAGTAAGAGCGAATCATTTGAAAGTGGAGTTGTTTGGGGCGTGCTACACTCAATAAAAAGCTGAATTGGATTAGGTTTTATAAAGAGAGGCTTGAAATGGATTTACGTGGGTTAGTCAAACTAAGCCTCTGTGCGAGCTTGTGCCTGCTGACGCCTTTGACTGCGTGTAATGCAAATCGCAGTGGCCCGGCGGGTTCGGATACCCTGAGCACCAATCTGAAATCTTATCAATTGTTTTCTTGGCAACAAGATGATGAGAGCTGGGCTTATGCGGTCTTGCCCGCAAGTCGAGAGCCAGCTTCTATTGAGTCCTTGACGGCAGCGCAATTGCAAGACCCTGATCAATTAAAAAGTCTTTTGTTTCAATTGAATTCGGGCACGATTGTATTTTGGAATTCCCAGTTACCCGAGGGGCTTCAGTTTGGCTTGCCCCCAGGTAGTCTGGTCGCTGAGATACGTCAACTGGCCAATCGCAAGGGCCTGGTGCTGGAAGTTTTTTAATTTAGTAACAGCGCAATCAGCCAGCAGACTAAGCCACCGCAGGCAAAGCCCAGACTCAGTCCGGCTCCTTTGTCGATTCCCTGACGTTTGAGCAAGGGGACTGAAATGACAATGGCGTCAGCAGCATCGTGAAAGATATTGAAGATCAATACCCAGCGCAAGGCCACCGGATCTGAGATTACCCAAAGTAGTAGAAGACCGAGTCCGATATCTCGAATTCCGAATAAGCGCCCAAAGAGTCGGGTCGTGGGGGTGTCGTGGGCTTCAGGGAAACCCAGCAAACGTGAGGCCGGGCCGGCAGCGACCAGCGGCGCCAGCCCCAAAGCGATACGACCCAGGGCCAAAGCAATTAAATAATAAGTCACAGGCAGTTCCTTGAGCTGAATTTACTGAATTTTAAGTGCGAATTGAAATTCAGCTAAGCTTAGGCGCTGGCAGGCAGCGAAAGCCACTGATGAGGTAAAGATTGTAGAAAGCGCAAGGCAGATAAAAAACTGAGTTGAATTGCTTCGAGTAAGCCCAGTACAAACTGGCCGTGGCGAGGCAATTGCAAGCGATGATCAAAGAAAGGCTGTGAGCTACCCGAAAGGCTAAAGCTGCCATAAGGGGCTACCTGATTAAAGTCCGCGATCAGGCGAGCGGCCTGAAGCCAATCTTGATCCGGGATTTTTGCTGCCAGTAAAATTGAGAGTTCGGCAATCGAATGCTGTGTGGATTCAGGGTGCACAAAGGCCAGCTCTAAGGCAAAGTCGGACAAATTGTTTTGAATCAAGAGCGATTGCTCCTGTTGAACGACCTGATAACCCGCGTTATTCAGTACGCTAGCGATTTGAGTGATCCATTCTTGATCGCAGATCATCGGCCAGTCCTTATTTATGATTTCCTTATCTTAGCTAAAAAATCACGGCCTGTAAATTGATTTTGATCAATCTTTATTGATTTTAATCAAATAGCTTATAAAAAAAGAATTAAAAGCGCGGCTTTTTTCTGCGCCGACTGGGCATAATGGCTGTATCTCCAGAAACGTCCATGTCTGCATCCAGGCGATTGCGTTTCAAAATGTCTTCTACAGCCTGGTAAGTCTCCGGGTTATCGGGTGGCGGGGGATCGTCGGCGGGTCCCCATGAGTCCAGAATTGAATCCAGCATCTGGTCATAATTTTTTTCGTCCTCAGGTACGGGCGTGATTTCTAGCCAACGCTTGCGTTTGTTTTTGAGATCGTCTTCTGAGGCAAGAGAAACGTCATCAGCTGCGCTACGCGGCCGCATAAACTGCGCTGGCTCGGTTGGAGGGGCCGAGGGCGGAGGCGGGTTTGAGGCCGTTGGGTTTGGCGGTGTATTGACGGTCTGTCCAATAATATTGTAAAAATCGTCGTCATCGGGAGGCACCACAAGTGAAGCGCGCTGGGGCGCTGCGTAGAGCTCATATTTGCCTGGCGCCGAAGGCAAAAATCGCCGAGGCTTCGGGCTGAGTTCATCTGCTTTAGGGCCTGCTGCTGCCGGGGAGATCGCTGGGGTGTCAGCAGGTGACGGATCCAAACCAAATTTTTTACGTCGGGGCTTGTGACCGAAATCGTCTGGATCATCGGGCTCTTGATGGTGGACGGGTAAGGTTGGCCCATTTTCGGCTTCTGAAGGGCGACGAAATTGAAAAGTGGGTGTTTCAGGGGTTTCATCTGCGTCATCGATGCTAATCAAATTAAAGCTCTCGTCGACGTCCATACTTAGGGGCTCGAAGCCCAGCTCATCGGGATCTTCCGCTCTACTGGCCACCCCAAATCCAGTTAAAGGAGCTACCCACTCATAATCATGTAAGGCCAGTGGATTCGCTACAAAGTGATATTGGCCTGAACCGATCATCAAACAATGGCTGATCAAGTTGTCCCAGGCCACAAAGAGGGTGTTTTGAAAATGCTGGGTAAAGTCAGCATGGGGCTGTTGGCTATAGCGGATCATGAGTAGCAAAGCATGTGTGAGCTCGAACAAGGTCCGGAAATCATAAATGACTTGCTTGTATTGCTGATTGATTAAAAGTTTGATATGTGAATGGTGGCCAAGGTAAGCCGTAATATAGCCAATTTGCTCGGGTAAGCTCAGTTCGAGTTCTTGATCTAGACATTTTTTGAAATTAAGGCCAATAAAATAAGGGTCGAGTATGCCTGAAAGATAATCGTGAATTTCGGGGCTCAACTGCCCTTGCAGTGATTTAAAGACTTCTTGGAAATTACGAAAAGCGCTCAAGAAGACATCTTGTTGGGGTTCACCATCAAACAAAAGCTTGAGATTAAATTGCACTGTGCTTTTGGATTCATTGAGGGCATTTAAGATCAAATCGGCTTTTTTTAAGCTGCGTCGGGCAATTTCTTCTTCAAAACTGTTTTCCCAGGTCATGCTCTCCAATAAGTCACGCTGCTTTTTTTCTAAGAGCTCAGGCGGATAATTGCGATAAGGAATCTGCAAGGCTTGTTTTTTGGGGCGCTGATGGCGTTGAATATACTGTTGGCAAGCACGGGTTTTTTGCTGAATAAATTGCTTGCGTGTGCGTTTACCTGGGCTGGCGTCCAGGTTTATTAGTTTATTGAGGGTGTCCCGACGCTTATGGTAAATTTCACTGATTTCTTGTTGGTGGCGCTCATAAATCTTATTGAGATGATTAATGCGAATGCGTGAGCCCTGGTCACTTTGGCGAGACAGTATACCAATTTCTTGACCCAGAGATTCGAGGGCCTGAGCTTCAATATGGAACTGTGATTGACTGCGGTCAGAAAACAGATGCGTGATGTTTTCCATTAAGCTTTCTTGCTCGAGATTGCTCTCAGGAACATAAAAAAGCAGGGTATCGAGAGTTTGTAAGCTCGTTTGTAAGCATTCACTCTCACTGCGGCTAAAAAAATGGGCTTTTTCATGAAAGAGATCCATTGCCGAAATCAGTAGAGGCACGAAGCCGTCTTCTTTGCTGCCGACTGATTCTGCCCGTTGCCGTAAAAACTGGCGATAGGACTTATCATAAAGTGCTTGATCTTCACGTAAGTCGGTCAGTTGTTTTTGAAGACTATCAGAGAAAAACAAACAAGCTAAAAAGCTGGCGACATAGGGATTGGCTATAGCTTGCTCATCCTGGGTTTGCAAAAGTAACATTAGTGCTTGCTGGTGCTGATTCAAAAACTCAGGCAGTTTGATTTTCAAAAAACTGAAAATATGGAAGCTATCTTCATCTGAAAGTTTTTCAGGACGGGCTTTTAAGATGCGGCGCAAATCTTCAAATTTACCATTGACCATGCGATCAAAGACCAGACGTTGCTCTTTGTTTTGCAAAGTGCGTACAAACATCTGGTCTGCTTTTTTTTGAGGCAACATTTGCTCTAATATCAGGCGGAAGCGTTCGACAAAGTCAGCTGATAATAAGGGCTTAATCAAATCCAAATGGTTTAAAAAGACCCAGACGGCGAACTCAGTATCTAAAATATATAACTGATCCTGTAAGTCTGCCATGGTTTTCTGGATCCAGAAGCGTCCAAATTTTTCATCCATGACCTGTCGCTGAACAGAGATAATACCATAAGCTTCGGGCGCGATTAAGTCTTGTAAATACTGAGCATTCAGGGAGCGCACCTTGTCTTCATTGACGGGCGGTAGGGGATCATTTTGATCTAATTGGGTGGGCCAGAGAATATCGTCCAATTGTCGGTTATAGAGGGTTTGGGTCAGAGAGCACTTTTCCGGTTTGAATCCTGGAGTCGGGCCTTCAATGCCGAGAACCTTGTTGAGTTCCTGAGCGTAATCAAGGGGCTGAGCTTGTCTGGCTGCACTCATTTGCTGCTGCATCGCAGACTCGATTTGTTTGACTCGTTGATTGAGGGTATTACTTAAGAGTTGTTCATAAGCGGGGGGTGGAGTTGGCTTAGGAGCTGCCGCCAGAGTGGGTTGAGATTGCAAGGTGGGTTGATCTGGCGTGGTATTTAAGGTTGGCTGTAAATCGTCACTGTTTTCATCTGGCCACAAGATATCGTCGAGAATTTCGCTATAGGTTTTGCTAATTTCTGTCGGGCGAGCATTGGCAGATTCATCTGCTTTTTTTTTGGTGGCTTCTTCTTGCTTGCGATTGAGAATATTGTCAAAAATTTGGTTCGCCACATCTTCATGCGCCAATTTTTCAGGATTCTTAGGAACCTGAGCGCGCTCAACATTACGTTGAAACTGGCGACCGGTGCGCTTCATTAAAGTGTTTTTTAAAATATTTTCGTAGGCTGAACGGGGACGATCATTTTCTTCGGAATCCTGCATGCATCTATCCTGAAACAAAAAAGCTCAATTTTATTTTATCACAGACTTTACTTAAGCTTCTTTAAGTTTTATTAGCGTTAGTCAATTTTGTAGCGAGCTGTTGCAGTTCTTGGCGGGCGAATTTCAAGCCTTGTGCTTCTGGCAGGGCGTAAAATTGGTCAGGTATGGCATAACCGGGTAAGTGCTGTTTGAGGTAGTTTCGTAAGCTTGCTGCAGCCAGGGGAGTACGCACAAAAGCCACTGGCCGCTGGCCAAACTCGGCATCAGGGATCCCGACCACAATAGCGGCTTCAATTTCACTGTGACACAATAGCTGAGCTTCAATTGCTTCGGGCTGAATATTTTCTCCGCCTGAGATAATCAAATGATCGCGACGTCCGTGAATGATTAAGCGGCCCTGATCGTATTGCCCCATATCGCCGCTGGCAAACCAGCCGCTGGAATTTAAAGGACTGCTCAAACCTTCCTGCTGACGATAACCTTGACACAAGGTCTGGCCTCTGAGCCAGATTTCACCTTGCTCTGATAGGCAGAGTTCGCGGTAAGGCAAGAGGTGGCCAGCACTCATCAGGGTCTCGATATCGGCTGCTGCGGGTGTGGTGCAAATTTGGGAGGCCATTTCGGTCGAGCCATAAGAAGTATGAATCGGCAAACCTTGTTGACGGGCTTCCAGAATCAAAGCTTCGGGGATCGCACTTCCTCCCAACAAAATAGCCGTGGCTGCTTGCAAGACAGGGAGCACTGTTTCTATTTTGAGCAAACGATGTAGCTGAGTTGCTACCAGCGAAAGATGACTGGGACGATGTTTCAGTAGATCTGCAGCCAGGTCAGTCCCGGGAAGTGAAATCTGAGCTCCGGCTAGCAGGCAGCGAATCACGATGGCTAGCCCACCGACATGAAAAAGAGGTAAGGCCAAATGCCACTGGTGGCTGGGCAGCAAAGGCAGGGTATGAGCTGAGCCCTGGGCTGAATAAAAATGATTGGCCCAGCTGTGCTGAACCAATTTAGCCGTCCCGGAGGAGCCTGATGTCAAAATCAGGCTCAGGGGCTGGTTCCATTCAGGGGCTTGCCAGGGCTTCAGTTGATTCGGGCTGATCTTTGGCGGTAATTGCTCCCAATTCAGGTGTTTGTCTGGGCAGATCAGACTCTCACCGATACTGAAATCAGCCAGACTAGCAGGCAAGTGCAATTGCTCTGCTTTGAGTCTGGGATTAAGCGGCAGCGTGAGTAGGCCATTTTGCCAGGCCGCCAATAAGAGACAGAGATAGTCAGCCTGGGTGGGGCCAGACAGAGCTAAAATTTGGCCGCTATGCAGTCCGAGATCGTCCAGCCACTGACTCAGTACCTGGATCCGTTGCTGGATAAGATCTGCTGTAAGTAGCCCTGCTGGTGTCACTATTGAAAACATCGCTTGTGCTCCCGCTATTAAGGCTTGCTTATCAGTTCGGGTAAATGCCAGGGGGTTTGCAAGCGCTGGTATTCAGCGCGCGGCAATTGCACAAGTAAAGGCCTGCGTTTGGGATCTAACCATTGAATCAGCTCCAGTAATTGCGGCTCCGCCATCGCTGTACAGCCAGAAGTCCCTGTTTTGTTGTTTTGCCACAGGTGCAAAAATATGCATGAACCCGAGATCTGATCCCGTTGCATACCGGGGGGATTGTCCGGGTGATTGTGATTGACAAAGACGCCCCAGCGGTAAGCTCCTTCGCCATGGGTTGCTATATGACGCATGCGTTCATTGGCTGCTGCGCGCCAGTCCGGTTGGGTTTGGCCGATGTCGACCAATTCGTTGTAATAAGCTGATTTGCGATCTCCGATGCATTGAATTTGTTCACTCAAATGCAAATAGGGCATCAAGACCTGAAATTGTTGAGCAGCAGCCTGTACTTGCGTCAGCCCAAAAACCGTGCCCAGTGTAAAAATCCCAGCCGGGGCCCGTTGGTCGCCTTCTTGACGAAAATCCCCATTGGTGTCTTTGGCCTGAAAAAGTCCACGTCCCCAGCCCAGGCCTTTACGACCCACTACAATTGGGTGGGGCTGACCGATAGCTTGCCAGGCAGCGCTTGCGTCCTGGCGTTCAAAGCGTAGCAATTGACCGCTGACGGACTGCCAGTTGGGAGTGGTGACCACAATCAATTGTTGACTCTGAGTTGAAACCTGGGCTTGTGACGGCAGGCAAAGGAGTAGGCTGACGAGCATGATGAGTGCTGATAATTTTTTAAGCATCTATGATTCCGATCTGACTCTTTCTTTTATTATGCAATTTTCAGCACCAAAAGCCAATCGCTTGTCAGTTCGAACTGGCCTCTGAGGGCTTCAGGGGTTTGGGCTTGCGGCGAGGGCGCCAGGCCATCCAGAGCCCACTCAAAGACAAAAATATCAGGCAGAGGGCGACGCTATCATAGAGATAAAGGCCCCAGGAACCAAAAAATTGGCCCGTATGCAATTTCCAGATGGTTTCTTGCCAGCTAAGCTTTTGCTGTTTATAGGCCAGGGTTTGACTGTGCCAGTCTTGCTTTGCCAGATGATAGGCATGTATGCCCAATTCTGAATTGACAACCAGGCTCTCGGCGCTGGCGGCGAGGCTTTTGATTTTTTCTCCAGCCACCGGGTCAAAAGGTAGTGAAGCGATTTCATCCCAGACAAAGCCACCGTCGTCTGATTGAAAGACCCCTATATCGCGCAAAGCCACCCAGAGTAAATCAGGCGTTTTCGGTGAAAAAACAATCCCGACCACATGCTCAGCCGGAACATACAGTGGGATTTCTTCCCAGCTCTGGCCCTGATCGCGGCTTTCGTAGAGATAATGGCTATCTGCAGCCAGCAAATGCTGAGCGTCCTGGGGATCGATCGCCCAGGTCTGGGCTTGTTGCAACGAAAAATGAAGTTGCTGCTCAGGCTCCAAATCCCAGTGCAGCCAGAATTCACGGTGATTTAGGGCCAGGGCCGTGCCTGAGACTATCAGCATAAAGACACAAGAGATCAGGCCGATCCAACGGTGCAAGCGGCGATTCCAACGCTTCATTTAAGATGCATTTCTAGTAAGGTGACGGCTTTGCGTACCCCTGCAGCAATCGACCAGGAAGAGATAGTGGATCCGGTGATATGTACAATGTCGCGATTGATTTCAATGCGATCAGCAGCTGCTTTATCACGAAATTGATTTAAAAAACGTTGACGCTTGACGCCATCTCCACGTTTTTCGCGATAGACCATTACGGCCACCTGCTCGACGCTGGCCTGAGGGCTCAGAGCGACAATAAAGGTGATCGGGTAATGCTTGCCTTTTTCATCTAAAATGAGGGCATAGCGTTCGATCTTACCCTGGCGTTTGCCAGCGTAGATCGTGAACTGAGCTTCAGGTATTTTGCGGCGCAATTGGCGCTGCAAGGCTTTGTGTTGGGCTGTGCTTAAACTCAGAGTTTCGGTACTGACACTGAGATCCCCAAAGACTGTTTTCAAAGCCGCACTTGGACTCAGATAAATCTGTTCATAATACTCAGCGGTTTCGGCAGCCCAGCTCGATTGAGGAAAAGCCAGTAAGAGACTAAAAGCCAGCAGCCACCGAAGCCAGGATTGTATTATTGGCAATTTCTTTACTTGGATCATTTTTTAATATCGCTTCATTTTCAAGGTTCCACTGGTACTCAAGTTTAAACACCACATTGGTGATCGGTCTAAAATTGAGCCCAAAGGTCAGTCGGGTTCGATCGTTAATATTGAGCTGACTGGTATCTGTGTCGACCTGAGAAACCCGCCCAAAGAGCGTGAATACAGGCTGTTCAAATCCGTTGCTCAGCCAGGAGTTTTTCAAAAATTCAGGAAACAAATGGTAGTGTCCTTCTAAATAATAACCCCACATTGACCCATTCAGGGGGATTTCCTGGTCTGCTTTTTTCTGAGTGGTGGGGTCAAAGAAGACTGCCCCGCCTTCTCCGAGCAGTTCAAATGGGCCGTTGGACCAGTTAAAATCGGCCACCAGCATGCCCAGGTTTTTTTTGCCAGTATCATCATAAGGCGAGAGATAACCTCCCAGACCAAAGTCGAGGCCAATAAAGGGACTAAAGCCGACCCGTGTGGTCAGCGCTTTTGCATTATTATTATCACTAGACAAAGAATTGCGTGCCGAACGCAAGCCATTGCCATCCGCGAGATTATCCGTTAGCCCTTGCACCAAGTAGGCTTCATAATTGATCTCCCAAAAATCGTCCGGGTAAACCGTTCCATAAAAACCCAGGCCAGTTTCGGTCCAGGTTGTCGGCATAATCACCTGATTAAAGAGCGGGCGCGCAGTCGTGTCTCGGAAATCTGAATCATGCAAGACATTCAGGCGACCCATCGGGATCAATAAGGCCCCAGTCCGCAAGATTAGCCAATCTGTAAATTTAAAGTCGAGATAGGCTTGCTCAATTTTGAGTTGACCATCATTGCTGCCGCCGCCAAGAATCGCACCGTGCTCGTATTCAATTTCGGCATTAAAAAAGAGGCGCTCATGCATAAACGAAGAAACCTGCAAAATCAAACGGTGCTGGTCAAAAAATGAGTTGCCCTGCGCCGGAAAATTATAATCCGTATCAAAATATCCACCCACTGTGGTATTACCTAGCAAATTACGCGTAAAAGCGGAGATATTGCGGCCGCCAATTTGTTGCGGGATGGGTTTGGCGCTGGGGGTGGGTGCCGGTGTATTCGTTTGCTCAATGATGATTTCATCTTCAATGGTATCGATCGGTGGGGGGGAGACAGCCTGGGCCTGAACCTGAATAGGTAAAGTCAGGGAAAATAGCGAAATTGCGAGGGTTTTTAATGTCTGTTTCATGATCTAATCCTAAATAGTTTACGATTGCTAGCTTCAATTAAACGCTTCAAAGGGAATGCTGGGTGATCTTTATTTGGATGTAACTGAGGCCTGTGACTTTCAAAGCCGGGATGATAGAGACAGTGTACGAAGATTAATCATCAGACGTCAATCATATATATATTTTAAGACTAATCTATAGATATATATTAAACGTGATTTTATAAAAAAAATGGCTGTATTATTGATTATTTATATTGTGATAATTTTTAATTGCGAATTTATAAACTGGGGGTTTTTCAACGGAGATACCTATTGAACGGAGAAAAGTTTGGAAACGCTTATAGTCAGTAGAAAGCCCGGTGTTTCCAGTCTGGATGATCTCAATTACTGGCCGGGGGATCGGCTCTCTGTTACACTAATTCAGACAGATTTGATAGAAGGCGAGCAGACATGTTTATTCGACATTTGGTTAAGCTAGAACTGGCTGCTTTATTTGTTAGCTTCTTAATTCTCTCCACTTTTATTCAGGTGCGTTTGCCTTTTGTTTCGTTTGTTTTGCCGCAAATGCCTGATACCTGGCTCTGGTTTGAGTCTTCTTATATGTATTTGGGCACTTATGCGGGCACTTTTCAATTACCGATGGTGTTTTTGTGTCTGGTCTTATTAGACGGCACGCTGGCCACATTGACCCTGGGTTTGTATTTATTAATCGGCCTTTTATTTTTGCCGATTTTTTATTATGGTGGTGGCCTGGCTTACCTGCATCAAGCTACTTTTGGCTATTTGCTGATTCTTTTGCCAGCATCCTGGCTCTGGCTGATGATGGTTAAACGCCACCGGCGCCGTATTTTGCCTCTGAAACGTTATCTTAGCGCCAGTCTGATGGTGTTGGGTTTGATTCAATTATTTGGCGGACTCTATGCTGCTCTTGCGCTAGATTTGATCCCACTTTCCTTTATTTTGGGCTTTGCTTTGCCACAATTGGCCTGGCAGGCACCGACCGTTGTTTTCATTGTTTTGGTCACCTGGCAGTTTCAGGTGCGTTGGCGCCGGGCATTCCCCCCCAAATCAGCCCCGAGCTTAGTCAAACCCAGCGCAACGGATGTCTAAAGCGCTTTCTGCTCAGCCCTGGCGTCTTTTGGGGTTAAGTTTGCTTCTGATTTTGTGCGTCTTTGGGGTCTGGGGCTGGTATCACGAGAGTCCGCGCTGGCCAGAGCTTTGGCAGCTTTTTCAGGGTGAGGGCATCGATCCAATTGATCAGTATATTTTGTTACATTTGCGCCTACCGCGTATTTTATTGGCAGCAATGGCGGGCATGATGCTTTCGGCTGCGGGTTTGGCTTTGCAAGGGCTATTTCGTAATCCCTTGATGGATCCTTTTATTCTGGGCGTTTCTGGCGGCGGCGGCCTGGGAGCCGGCGTTGCTATTTTGCTGGGGCTTAATTTCTCCTGGTGGGGCCTCAACCCGGTGACCTTTTTTGCTTTTTTATGTTCCCTGGGCGTGATCGCCATGGTTTATCGGTTGGGGCATTTCCGGGGGCAATTGGTACTCGATCGCTTGTTGCTGGGGGGTGTGGCCATGTCGGCCTTATGCTCGGCCTTGCTCTCTTTGATTCTGGTGATCAAAGGTCAGGGACTGGATCAGGTTGTGTATTGGATTATGGGCAGTTTAAATGGACGTTCCTGGCCCGATTTGATCACATTAATCCCCTTTGCTGTGCTCGGGTTTCCTTTGTTGATCTATGATTTGCATGCCTTGAATATTTTACAAACTGGCGAAGAGAGTGCTTTTTCGATGGGTCTTAACCCGCGTCCTCTCAAAATCCGTATGCTGCTGGCAGCGTCTTTACTGTCGGCTTCTGTGGTCGCTGTTTGTGGTGTGATTGGTTTTGTCGGTTTAATGGTACCCCATATTGCCAGGCTATTGATGCAAACCACGGACTTTCGCAAATTGCTCTTGCCTAGCAGCTTGATCGGGGGCATGCTTTTGCTAGGGGCCGATGCACTCTCACGGAATTTATTGGCAGCCCAGGAAGTGCCTGTCGGTATTTTAACTTCTTTACTGGGTGTTCCATTTTTCTTGCTTTTGCTGCATCGCGAAGCCCTTTAAGGCTGCTATTTAGGTCTGAGTTTTAATGCGGATTAAACTTCGTGTCACTCGTTTTCAATTTCTGCGTTTGCTTTTGGCAGCGAATACGTTATTCTGAAACAAACGAATTATAGAGGTATCTACATGTCTGGAAGTCGCTTTTCGCATATCCGCGACCGGGAGTTGGTTGAAGGCTTGACCCAAAGTGGCCGCCTGAGCCAAATCCAAATGCAATCAGTGATGGAGCATCAAACCCGTGCTTATCAGAGCAGCATGGACCGCTTGCGTGGACAGGTTTACCACAGTGATTTAAACCGTCAGGAACTCCGCGTCAAACAATCGCTGGAAGGCTCTCAGCTCAATCAGGTCGACTTTGCCAGTGGCAACGATGAAACCAGTGTCTGGAATTATTGGGGGCAGCAATTGCTGGTTTTGGATCCTGAGCAGCCTGAATTATTGCAATCCTCGGCCTGGAAGCCCAAGCAAGTTGGCTTGACTGTCAGCGATTTAGGGGCGTATCTCGAAAGCGAAGACCTCGCTCATGAAAGCCAACTGAGGATCACACGGCAAATTCTGGACCCACGCTGGCAAGAAACCGGCCCTGCTAAAAGCGGTCCCTATGACTTTTTTATTGACGCCAAGCAAGAGTTATTATGTGTCTGTGACCGTCCCTCAGGCGATGTTTATTTGATCCCCACCGAAGATTATCAGGTTTCTGAAATCTATACTCTGCGCGACGCCGCTTCGCAACAGGCTTTGTTAATCGAACCCGTTCCTGAGTTTCAGCGCTTGTATTTTGTCGATCAACAGCACACTCGCCTCGGCATTCTGGATTATCAGGAAGGCATGCTCGAAGAACTTGATTTGGGTGAGCGTCTGCCTGTAAACCTGGCCCGTGATCAAAATAATCTCTATTTACTGATCCGCAAGCCGCAGCCTGAAATCATTAAGCTTAGCATTGATACCTTGCAAATCGAACTGACTCAGAGACTGCCTTTGCCCCTTTATCAAGACAAGCACCCCACCGTGGCGAATCCATTTGCGATCAGCCCCGATGGCAAGCTGTTGGCGATAGTCCTGGGAGCGAACCCGGATGCGGAGTTACTCTGGTTTGATAGCAGTGATCTCAGTTTGGTCAAGCGTCAGGTCTTGGTGGGACAGCCTCGGCCTGCCTTTATCTGTTTTGGCGAGGAAAACCCCTTACAAGCCCATCGCAAGCATTTGGCGGATCTGCTGGTCGAAGAAGAGTTAATCGAAGCAGATGAGCTTTTGCGATTATTTCCGGTCCCAGCAGAAATCCTGATTGAAGACGATGACGATGAGTTTGGCACTGTGCTTGAAATTATCGAGCCAGAGCCAAAAATAAATTCTGTAGTGACTGAGGCTCCTCCTCTGAGCGAGACCAGGGCCGTGCAAACATCGGTATCAGCCAGCGATCAGCGTAATCTCAAAGCAGCGCTCTTGTATTTATCGCCAATTGAACGTCTCAGCTCATTGCCTGAAGCGCAAAAAGGTGAAAATTTGCCTTTGCCAGATCAATCGGAAGCTGATATTTTTCAGATTTTAAGTGGCTCCTTTTATCAGCAGCATGGCATCGATTTAAATGAATACCCTGAGGCCTGTGAGCGCTTAAAAGTAGAGTCCAAAGATTTACGTGTTCGCCTCCAAGATCACACCGTCTTGCCGGTTTCATTGCCCGAGCTCTTGCCTCACAAAGATCTTAAAACTGTGATTTTTCGAGATTCTATCTTGCTGCTATTAGAGCTCAAGCACACCCCTGAGCGCTTTCCTTATGACACGCCGCCGACACATTGTCCGGAGTGTCGGGTACCGATTATGGGGCGCTGGTCTTGTGAATCCTGCGGCTTAGAAATGCTGAGCCCGGAACGCGCAGCCAAGCGTAAGATTGCCAGTGTCAATGCCCAAACCTGGCTGCCGGCTGGTTATTTTGCGATCACTGATGTGCAAAGCGGACGCTTATTGCTAGTGAATACTCACAAATATAACTATGTGACCTGGCAGATGGACTTTAAAAACTTGCCTGGATTTAAGCAGCCCTGGGATATGCTCTGGCTCGAAAATTTGCATTTTCTGATCACAGATCGCCAGAGCAATCGGGTCGTGGAAATCGATCAAAGTGGTCGCATCTCCTGGGCTTTCCCTGAAGATCCCGATGCCAATACGCGTTCGCAATTGCATCAACCCGTTAAAGCGACCCGTTATCGCGATCTTGATAGCTACCGCTATCTAATTGTCGATCAGGGTAATCAACGGGTGATAGAAGTCGATCAAGCAGGTCAAATCCGCTGGCAATTTGGCGTCAAAGGTGAAAGCGGTCATGATCATAGACATTTAAATGGCCCCACAGATGTGCAATACACCCATGAGCAAACCTATTTAATTACGGATCAGGGCAATAATCGTGTGCTCGAGATCAGTCAGGATCGCATTGTACATACCTGGGGTGTTAATTTAAAGCTCGATGCCCCCAGCAATGCCCAACGCTTGTTTAATGGTAATACCCTGATCATTGATGGGGGCAATACCCGACTGCTGGAAATTGATGCCAACGAGACTCTGGTGCGTGAAGTTCATTATTTTAAAAACGGCATGGACGAACGTTTTGATATGGTCAGGCCTTTAAAAATGGCCCGTCGCGAGAACCAGAATATTGTCATGATTGATTCCAATCGCGTGATGGAAATTGATCCGCTCAGTAAAAACATTGTTTGGTTTTCGTTTTTACATGAGCTCAAGCTAGATCTCGATCTGCCCAATTCTTTAAAACAATATGAAATCAAAGTCGAGCAAGCGCCTGCTTTTGACGATTATCAGGCTCCTAACCCGGACACCATGCCCACGATTCGACGTACTCTACAAAAAGTCGAAATTTTTAAAGAGAGTTCACTCCACTTTTATGATAATTTAGAGAAACTCTTGAAATTTCGCCGGGTTAAAGCTGGCGAGTCGATCCTGGAGCAAAACCAAATCAATAAACAGTTTTTTGTGATTCAATCGGGAAAGGTCGCTATGCTCTCAGGCAATGAACAAGAGCCCACGCTTACTCTGGAAGCTGGGGATAGCTTTGGTCTGATGGGCTTAATTTATCCAGAACCCCGCAAAACGACCATGCAAGCGATCACCGAGTGTGGTTTCTATGTGCTTGATAAACGGGATTTTGACAGTTTGATCGTGGCTTACCCTGAAGTTGCCAAAGCTGTGCGTAAAATGG
>JBBKWI010000061.1:0-19786 GCA_037968875.1 Candidatus Sericytochromatia bacterium
ATGTACGGGTTTCATATGCCTGCCGCCGTATAATTAGAGATCCATTTGCGCCAGAGCCAGCGTCCCAAAAACAGCAGCACCCCTGTCCAGAACGCCAAAATCGCAAGCGCCAGACTCAGTGAACCCTGATATTCGCCCATAAAGAGTTTCACCGGAACATAAGTCAAATAGGGGAAGGGCGTATAGTTCAGCCCGCTGCGCAGCCAATCCGGGAAAATCTCCAGTGGCATCAGGGCTCCTGAGAAAAACTGGCTGACGATCACGACCATGATGCGCAGGACCCAGGTTTCTTCGAGCCAAAAAGACAAGATCCCGATAATAAAGTTCATTTGGAACCAGAAAAATCCGACCCCCAGGGTAAAGCCGAAGCCGATTAAGATCGCGCGTAGATCGGCCGCATTGTTGAAGGGTACCCAGCCCTGTGAGACCACCGCTGCCAGTGTCACAGCACTCACCAATAATTGGATCATCTGAAAAGCTACAAAATTGCCAGCATGAAAGCGCCAGAAGCTAAAAGGATAGAGCAAATAGGAAGAAATACGACCCAGGCGAATATCTTCGGCCAGATTGCGACCGTTATAGCCCTGCCCCAGAAAGCCAATGATCATGACCCAGACCTGATAGGCCAGCATGCTTGCAAAGTCATAGCCCTGCAAGCTTGTGATGCCTTCCAGAGAATAAATCGAAGCCCAGAGATTATAGCGGATAAAAAAGAAAACCAGCACCGGGCCGATCACCAATAAAATAAAATTGAGTTTATAGGCCAAGTACTTGGTCCAGGAGACCCGAATCGTGGCTCCCCATTTGCTCAGTTCGGTCGCCAAAGCCTGGCTCAAAGCAGTCATGTCTGGGTCTGAATCAATTCTGGCTGGGCCAGGAGTTCACTCATGACTCGCTCGATCGGCAACTTCTCGGTACTAAAGCCCGAGACGGGGTAGTGCTGAAACAAAAACACGGCGGCTTCACGCAGGCTTTCAGCAGGGATCCGCAATTCAACCTGATTGCGCTCACGATTCCATTCCGGGCTGAGGGCTTGCCAGAAGCTCTGATACTGGCTTTCGCTAGCCAGATCAACCGCTTTTTCGAAGCTTACAGAAACAAATTTTTGTTGGCCCAGAATCGCTTCAAAGACGGCGATGCGATCATCAAAGCGTTTTTGGCCGCCAATCACTAGTACGATGCGCTCACACAAAGCAGCCACATCGGCCATATAGTGCGAGGTTAAGATCACGGTGGTTTGGAATTCCCGTTGCCAGCTCAGAATAAATTTGCGAATTGCCTGCTGTGCGACCAGATCGAGTCCAATCGTGGGCTCGTCCAAAAACAAAAGCTCAGGCTGATGCATCAGACTGGCCATCAGCTCCATTTTCATGCGTTCGCCCAGAGATAGCTTGCGTACATGCACCTGCAAAAGACGTTGGACGTCCAGCAATTCAGCGAGCGTATTCAGACGCTGTTTGAAAACAGTCTCTTCAATCTCATAATATTTTTGCAGCAATAAAAAGGAATCCATGGCTGGAATATCCCACCAGAGCTGTGATTTTTGGCCCATCACCAGGGCAATCTTGCGTCGAAAGGCCATTGGCCGCAAATGGGGAATATCCCCGCCAATACTGAGCTCGCCCCGTGACGGTACAATAATGCCAGTGAACATTTTCATCAAGGTCGTTTTGCCGGCGCCGTTGGGGCCCAGCAAGCCCACAATTTCGCCTTTCTGGATCGTCAAATCAAAGTGATCGACAGCGGCACGGGTGATATACTCCCGTTTCACGAAGGATTTCAGGGATCCCATCAGACCGGGGGCTTTGTGATAGACGCGAAAGTCTTTGCTCAGCCCCTGGCAAGAGATCATCGGGCTGGCGTCGGCGGAGTTTGACATGCAGCCAGTATATCAGTTAGATTCAGAGCACAACAGGCGCTTGAAGGCCCATTTAAGCCAAAAGAAAAGGAAATCGCGATTTGCAAGTATTCCTGAAGCATTTGCTGAGTTCAGGCCTGGGTCTAGCCCTACTGAGCCTTGCCAGTGGCCCAGCCTCAGCCCATGCAGCTTGCTTAGTCGTCAATTGAAGGGGCCAGTGAATTGGCACCATTTTATCTGCGTTTTTCTTTAGGTCAGGCCCTTTTATCGGCCCAGCCGCTTGGCACAGGACGCTGGCGGCTGTGGCTGGACAGTTATGACTATCTGCTGGCTATCGATTTTGGCTCAGCAGACGATGCGGTGGTCCTGCATGGCTTTTGGCAACGCCAGTCATCCTGAGACTAAACGATTGCATATCGCTTGTTTTTTTTCAAACAGTCGTCAGGCTTTTTCGATCTCCAGATACGCTCGCTCCTGTATAGTGTGGCCATGGCTTTTGTGATTATCTTTGCTTCGCTGCTGGCCGGTTATCTGGCGCAGTTTTTACCGATTCGGGCGCCGGAGTTTGCCAGCGCTCTCAATCGCTATGTCTTATGGTGTGCTTTGCCTGCTTTGACTCTGCTGCATATCTCGAAACTGGTGCTGGAATGGCAATTGCTCTTGCCCGCAGCTGTGGCCTGGATCGTCTTTGGACTGGCCTGGGGCTGGGTACTGGGTTTGCAGAAATTTTTGAAACTGGATCGCCTGACGATCGGTTGCTTATTGCTGACCTGTGGTCTGGGTAACACGTCGTTTGTGGGCTTCCCGCTGATACGCTGGCTCTATGGTGACTCAGGGCTGAAAACCGCGATTATTATCGACCAGCCGGGATCGTTTTTAGTTTTAAGCACCCTGGGTATTATTGCCGGCTCGCTCTATGTCGGGCAGCAGGCCAAAGCCAGTCAAGTGCTCAAACGGATTGTGCGCTTTCCGCCATTTATTTGTTTTGTGATCGCCCTGTTAGTCAATATGACGGGCTACTTGATGCCCCTGACTCTTGAAATCAGTCTGACGGGACTGGGAGCCACCTTAACACCGGCTGCTCTATTGGCGGTAGGTCTACAACTTAAGCTGAAAGGGATCCAGCAACACCGGCAAGCGTTGATCTGGGGCCTGGGGTTTCGTTTATTGTTATCCCCTCTTTTTATCTTGGTCATTTATGCCGGGGGGCTGGGTTTAGAAGGTGATTTATTGGGTATCTGTGTTTTGGAAGCTGGCATGGCGCCGATGATTACCGGCAGTATCGTGGCTGCCAGCCTGGGTTTGCAACCGGCGCTGGCCAGCTTAATGGTCAGTCTGGGAATTGTACTCTCCTTGCTAACAGTCCCACTCTGGTATTTGCTTTTACAGGGCCTGGGGCTGGGTTAAATATTAAAGAAGGCTCATTTCAGCTGGGTTTTGTATTTGAGCCAAAAAATGCTTTATAGTAGGGTCTGGCCTGATTCTTAAGATGAATCCGGCCGATATTTACTTCACTCCAGACGCTCCACAGAATTCGAGATATTCAGATGACTTTAGCTAATATTCAGATCCGCCGCCTGGGCAGCCATGAGCTTAAAACCTTCCAAAAATTGATTTTGCTCTTTCAAGACGTTTTTGAAGAGGATCCCCAGGAGCTTCCAGAAGCAGGATATCTCAGTGATTTGCTTTTACGCAGTGACTTTCAGGTCTTTGTGGTGACGCAAAATCAGCATCTGCTAGGCGGTTTGACGGGCTATGAAATGCGCAAATACACTTCTCAGATTTCAGAACTGTATATCTATGATATGGCGATTCGCGCTGAGTTTCAGCGCCACGGCCTGGGGCGGCAATTGTTTCAAGCCTTGCGTGATTACAACCAGCCGCGCGGCATTAGCGAAATGTTTGTGGCGGCCCATTCCGAAGATCGTGTCGCCCTGGATTTTTACGAGGCGATCGGTGGCGAGTCAGATTCTGTGGTGCATTTTATCTTTGACGAAGATACGCCTTAGCTTTCAGCTGGTACTTCTTGGTACCACTGCTTTGCAGCTTCCAAACATCCCTTAAATTGAGCCAGGCTATCTGGCTGCCAGCCCAGTTCACGCTGGGCTTTACTGGCGTCAAAATAGCGGTAATTAAAAGAAAAGCGCATCACATCTGCTGAGAGTGCTAGCTTGAGTGGCAAGACTTGTGCCAATTGAGCCGCAGCGACTAAGGGCTTTTCAAGGGCTCTGGGTAGGGTTTGAATGCTTTGGCCCTGATAGAGATCGGCTAACATTTGAAACAAGTGTTGAAAAGGTAAATTGAGAGAAGAGAGCACATAGCGTGCACCGGATTTTCCCTGACTCAGGGCCAATAAGTGTCCTTTGACGACTTGCTCAATACTGACCACAGCGCTACCACCCGGTGGGGCCCAGCGCAAACCATTTTGCAATTGCTGAAACAATTGACCGGTATTGCCTTTGGCGTCACCGGGCCCAAAAATTGTCGACGGGTTGAGCATCACAGCGTCCAAACCCTGCTGGATTCCGTATTTCACTTCGTTTTCAGCATCCCGTTTGGTTTTGAGATAGGCGATTGTGTAAAATTGGGGGGCTAATTCAGTGCTTTCAGCTAAGACCTGAGTCGGGTGGTGGCTATAGCCCAGGGCTGCTGTGGACGAGGTGTGTACCAGACGCTCAATTCCCAGCTCCAGCGCCATTTGAACAACCTGAGCCGTGCCATAGACATTGACTTGCTGCATTTGCCAGGCATCCTGAGGCCGATAGGAGATCATGCCAGCTACATGAAACACGATCTGGCAGCCTTTCATGGCCGTGCGCAGCTCAGCTGCTTTTAAAAAACTGCCCCGAAAAACCTGCAATCCTTCGCTTTTGACTGCTTCTAGGCCTGGATGCCAGGCGCCCTCGCGCAATAAAATATGCACCTGATGCCCTTGTCCTATTAAGGCCTGAACCAATGCGGAACCGACCTGACCATTGGCACCTGTGACAAAGACGCGAGTCAAAAGATGCCGCGATCGAGATACCAATGCCAGGTATCTGCCAGGGTTTGACGTAAGGGGATGCAGGACTGCCATCCCAGCTCTTGCTGGGCTTTGCGTGCCGAAAAATAACGCTTGCGAAAACCGGCTTCTAAATTGTCGGCTGAAATGGAAACCGGGGTTTTAGAAAGGGCTTCATGCCATTGGAATAGTTTATAGATTGGTTTTTTACTGGCCTCTGGCAAAATCGTGGGCGGTGGGAATTTGCCGATCACATGGGCCGTCAGGGCATTGAGATCAACAAAGCTCAGATTGACGCCACCGAGGATATAACGTTCGCCGGAGCGACCTTTGTCTACTAAGGCCAGCAGGCCAGTGACCGTATCACGCACGTCCATCATATAGGTGCCGCCAGGCGGTTGCGAAGGAAACAAGCCAGATTGAATCCCCTGAATCAGCTTATAGGTATTATTGAGATCCCCCGGGCCAAGCATCAGCGCCGGGTTGGCCATTAGCCAGCGTGTTTCAGGAAAGTCCTGATGCATCTGGACTAAAATGTCTTCGGCCTTTTTTTTGGAAAGCATATAGTGTTTGAAATTGTCCGCTTCGGCCTGGGGCCAGTCAAAAGCGTAATTTTCGTCTATCACCAGATCTTGTGGATGATAGCCAATGGCAGCCACCGAAGAAATATGCAAGACTTGCTTTACTTTGGCATCAGCAGCGGCTTGCATCACATTGCGGGCCCCTTCGGTATTGACTGCATAGAGCAACTCACGGTGCAAACGAGAAAAGGAAACCAGCCCCGCCAAATGAAAGACGGTGTCGATATTTTCAAAATGTCCGGCTAAACTGGCAGCATCACAGATATTTACGTCCATTTGATAGTGGAGTCGGGGGTCTGTCAGCAAGCTGCCGAAGACAGGCATTTCAGGCGCTTTCAGATCCAGCACCCGAATTTCTTTGAGACCCGTTTGCTGTAAGAGACGATAGATCAAGTGCTGACCCAGGAATCCGGCACCCCCGGTAATTAAAGCCCGTTCGATCTTCATGTAGCTGCTTCAGACTGGGCAGTCTGCTGACTTGAGCGCTGATAAGGGCTGGCTACCAGGTTCGAGCTGGCTTTGGCCAGTATTTTGCCTTCGGGTGTGCGTAATTCAGCCGTGGCATGAATCACCGTACGTCCTGCCCGTACAATTTGAGACTGGGCGATCACCCGTTGACCAATGCGTGAAGCGCCCAGATAGTCCATGTTTAAATTGATCGTGGCAAAAAAAGTCTCACGTTCCAGGCTATAAACTGTAATTCCAATCACGTCATCCAGCATCGCTGCGGTGGTGCCTCCGTGTAAGATGCCGGCTGGATTGCTCATTTCGGGCCGTATCTCGTAGGAGAGCGTGATGCTGTGATGTTCAGCGGCTTCGATGCGGCCATTGAGCCAGGCGCCCATCGGTGACGGGCTATCGAGGTTTTGGGTGCCGATGCGTGCCTGGATAGCTTGCAGTGTTTTGGATATTGGCGTGACATTTTGCTTTGTCAGATCTTCAGCTGGTTTCATCAATTATGTATCCTGATTCATTTGCCCCCTAGTATACCGTTATGTATAGCTAGCTATCACTGCTTGTACAAAAGACTTAGATCCAGGCTTCGTCTAAGTGCTTATTGCAGTCTGGACACGTCATGGCGTCATGAGCTATATCGGCCAGGCAATGGGGACAGACCATGCTGATATATGTGATCGGTTTGGAGGTAGGAGGAGCCGGTTCTTGCTCCTTTTTAGATGTCTCAGGCACAGCTTCTAGAGCAGCCGTTTCTTTTTGATCAGATTCGACTGGGTTTGTACTGTCTGCTGTAGCTGTGGTTTCAGATTGTGATTCAGATTCTGGTTTTTCGCTTTCAGAATTGGAAAAGCGCGTGTAACAGAAGGTGCAATAGTTGAGTTTGGCGGTCGAAACGTTTTTTTGCCCACAATTCGGGCAGTCTAATGATGTGCTATCCATTTAATACCAAGAGAGTTATTGATAGATATTAGTATAGCAAAACCGATCCCATCTAAAAGATACGGCTGCCACCAAAGAGGGTTTTATGTTCCCGATTGACTTTATTGGCATAGGTAGAGACATTGGGGTCTCCGTAGCGTTTTAAGGCGTTTTCGACACCCCGACCGAGGCGAGCCCGATCATTGAGTTCATAGCTCATATAAGCAACCGAAGTCCAGACATTGGCCTTAATATTATAGCGCTGGTTTATGCTGCGCGTACTTTGCACGAATTTGTCCTGATGCTGGGTATAAGGTGACTTGCCCTGTTGCCCCCTGGCCATGCCTGCCAGATAATGCACCTGTCGAATCGCGATTCCAGTGAGTTGCCCCAGTCCACCAGCACCTGTATGACTGCGGGCATCAGGATTGATCCCGCCGCTCTCGTGGGCATAGAGTGCCAGCATCATTTTGGGATCGACGCCAAAAGTCTTGGAAGCGGCATCCAATTCAACTGCAATTTCGCGCATCTCAGCAGATGTGGTAACCGATCGATCAATATTACGTGGGTGGATTTGCTTATAATGTTGCATCGCCCCGAGCAGTTCTTGGGCTCCGGGGGTCAGGCCCCGGCCGTCTGCGGCTGACACCGAATGGGTGGTGCCAGTGCGATCTGCGCGCTGCGTTGAACCAGAGCCTGTAGGACTTGCACCCCCAGGAATTTTTAAGGTCATGCCAGCGCGTACTGAATTGGGATCACTGAGCTGGTCTTTATTGGCTTCAAAGATTTCCATATAGCGCTCAGAGTCACCCAAATGGCGTAAGGCCAGGATACTCAGGGAGTCGCCTTTTCTAACTTTTTGATTTGTGAATGTTTGTTCTGGTGTGCTGGGGGCTTGAGCGGGCCGAGCAACAGGAGCATTTTTGTCTGTGGGAGTTGGTGTAACGGGTGTTCCCAGGGGCAGATCGATGCCTACTGGAACGGGGATTTTGAGGGTCATGCCAATGCGTAAGTCGTTGGGGTTATTGAGCTGGTCTTTATTGGCTTCAAAGATCTCATTGTATTTTTTAGAGCTTCCCAAATGGTCTTTGGCAATTTTGCTGAGGTTTTCACCATGTTTGACTGTGTGCGTAATAAAGCGCGGCAGTTCTTCAATCTGAAGCGAGGTATTGGCGCTGCCCAGATTGCCAAAGGTCAATTTATCTTGTGTCATTAAAGGAGAACTTAAGCTCTCAATCTGATCGCCTATCGATGGCAGTTTAAATACGGGTTGGGGGACAGAGAGGGGTTGATTGATAGGCAGATTGGGAGTCGGGTTCATTCGTGGCATTCGGTTACTCCTAGAAATTAGCTCAGGCAGAAAGCTACCTATCGCATTGGCTTTAACAATTATAGGGAAGGGTCAAAAAAGCTTGCTCCGCTGCCATTTTTTCTTTTTATCAGATTGAAATCTTCTGACAGCAAGCTTTCTGAATCTGAAAATACAAAATTAGCTTAATGTTCTTTGCCAAATCTTTTGCGGCATAAGTCGACCCAGATAAAAAAGATGCGATTGCATTCATCGACTTCATCGCCACGAATACTCAGGCTGAACTCTGGGCCGACCCACTCGATTTCGCCCAGTCCAAAATTCAAGTAGCCATTTTGGGGGAGAGCGATTTTGATGACCTCTCCACCGAGATCGCCCCCAAAGTAGGACATTGAATTGCCAGTATAGGTTTCATAGCTCAACAGATCTGACTCATGTTGAAATGGGCCCGTTTTTAAGCGTTCCCACTCGGGCTTGGCTTTAAAATGCCCTCTGCCGATTGTGTTTAAAATGGCAATCAAATCAGATGATTTGGGGTGCCAGCGTTTGGATTTTAGATATTTATAATTGGACATGCTTTGATTATATGATCTTTTTTTAGAGCTTTGGCGTCTCTGCTGACAAGGACACGACCTGTATCTGCAATTATTAAATTTGTGTTAGCTCTGGTATTTAAATGATGGATTGTTGCGATAGAGGGAGTCTAAGTGAAGTGTTTAGTAGACACGGGCTAATGATGTTCAAAATGATTGTAAAAGAGGGGTCAAATGACCGATTTAAGTCAAATTATCCAGCACCCCTGGGACAGCTTACAGAGCTTCTGGAAACCCAAAGCCCCCATGGCAGCAGCTCCAGAGCTAACGGGAATCATCACTGAAGCAGCTCCTATTGGTAGCAAAGCGCCCTCACAGTTACCACCCAGCGAAAGTCTGGTTCAATCGGTCATTAATGCCAGCAAACAGCTCTCAAAATCCAGCCTGGAATTTGTCGAAAAGATCACCAGTACACCGCAGCTGGATTTACCGCCCCGCAAAGCGTCGGCCCCTACCGGTTCTGCTTTCTGGAAGTCAATCGAGAACAAGGGGCGCCCGGAACGTGAATTGGCGATTCAGCAACAAATTCTTGCGGGCAATATCCCCGAGCATTTACGCGACCTCAAACCCCTGGTGCTCACGAGCAAAACCAAAGTTGGCGAAACCTTAACGGCGATGGCTTATGTCACGCCGGATTATTTGGCGATTGGCTCCGCTGAGGATTATGTTTTGGTGCCGATGACGCCGATTACAGCTCAGGCGATTGCCGACAAAACAGGTACCACCCTGCCGACGCGGAAATTAGTCAACGAAACCTATCAACAAGCCCAGGTCAAACTGGCACCGCGCCCGCAACCAGCCGGGCCTAAAATGATGTCGACAGCTTATTATCAAAAGCACGACCAAACTCTTAGCAAGCAGCGTGAAAAGGCCCATGCCCAGCCCGGAGACTTAATTGCGGGCCACAAAAAAGATGTCGTGATTAGCAATCGTCTCGATCATAAGCCTAAGTCAGTCGCGATCTATGGCTGGCACCAGCCCAACGGCAAAAACATTCAGCCCCTGAGCACGATTCATGAGAATACCTACGCTGATTATTCTCACGGCGTGCGCCTGGTTGGGCCAACGGTCACCATCAATGGGGTTTCACACCCCACTGCTGAAGTGCTGGCCCATCCAGAGTGGTCGAAGCTCTTAAGTGACGAGGGCGCTATTAAAAACCCCCGCGCAACTCGCCCCTAAAGTCTAGAACATCGGGTGCCAGACAGGCAGTTTGACGGGCTCTTGTGCCAATAACTGCATTTGATCTTCGCTCAGGTATTTGTGGGGCACGATCAATTGATAGACATTGTCTTCAAACCAGTCGTCAGACATAATAAAATAGCCTTTTTTGCCCATATCCGCTCCCCAGCTATTTTCGACTTTCCACTTGATCACCTGACCTGCGTCATCCAGATCTACACCGACGATCAGCATGCAATGGGTCATGCTGGTTTCACCCATCGCCAGGCGCTGGGCTTTTTCCATGCCGAATTTGGTTTGAAACAAGAGGTCATAATTAAAGACCCCTTTTAAGAGCAGGCCTTCTTTGCGTAGGCTGTCTTTGAGCACATCACACGAGAACAATACGGGCTCATGGTTCTTTAGTTTCTGGAGGGCAAAGGCTTTCAGTTCGGCAAAGGGGATATTCAGGGCCAAATGATCCTGGCCACCGACCATTTTGCGGGTATGGGCTACGCTAAAAACCTGGTTATAAGGTGTGTCTTGCATGGGCGAACTCCAGACACAAGCGTAGCTATCGAGATCCAGCGTGACGTATTTCTCAAAGAAGTCGTGGGGCGTGATCTGGGTTTCGCGGGCAAAGACTTTGTCTTCATTGCGATAGCTCCAGTCAAAACGCTGGGGCGGCTTGCCAAAACTGACAGTCATCATTTGATAAATCTCAGCCAATATAGTCTGGCGCTGGGCCTGAATCGCTTCCAGGCTTTCTCCGTCCTGGGCCATTTGGCGGATCACGCTTGCGGCCTGTCTGAGCTTGCCAGAAAAGACCAAATTGTGCACAGTGGAATCTTTGGAATAAGGCACATGCTGCATGACTGAGGCTGGCACCAGGCCATATTTTTTGACCAAATTGACAAACATATACCAGTCGCCACCGTCAGGTAGGGGGCTTTTGAGAAAGGCTTGCAAATTGCGGTCATCATAGGGCAAATCGCGAAAGGTGATCATTTTTTCTAAGAAATAATTGGCTTTTTCGAATTTGTCCCAAAACATCAGATAAGGTCCAGAAAACTCGATCGTTTTGACATTTATTTTTTTCTGGGTGTAATATCTCAGCAGATTCATGGCTGCAAAGATCCAGCAGACGCCCACTTTTTGCTGAGCAGTGGCTTCGGGGGCGACATCCAATTCATCTGAAAACGAAAAATCCAGACTTTTGATCAGCTCTCGGTTCACAGCCAATTCATTGAGATCGACCCGGCTCATGGCATTGGTGACCAGGGTATGCAAAGCATTCTCGCTGAACTTTTGATTCAACTCTTCAATTAAATCCAATGTAATTTCCATGGGGGCGCCTTTCTGGGGAGCAAAGAATGGTTTTTCGCCCTGATTTGAGGCGATGTTTGCAAATCAGCGTACGCTTTTCTAATCGATCCGTCAATTGGAATGATTTGCTGAGGCCTGCTCACTTTGAAACGATCTAATCTGAGCTAAGGGCTGCGATACATTCTGGCGTCTTTGAAAAATCCTTCAAGTCAAGCTGTGAATCATCCGCTGGCCTGGCTTCTAAATAGGGCGCGATAGCTGGCCAATAGCTGGGAGCGTGGCTTTTGATATGCCACTTGAGCAAATGACGTTGCCAGTCCAGGCAGCTGCCATTCTGGAGGGCTGCAAACAGATGCCTGACCGCACTGGGGCCGTAATAACTGGCCTTCAATAATGGCCAATTTGCTTGCTGCTCTGTGGCCAGCGCCAATAAAAAACTATGCCAGGCACGGGCTTGTAAATCACTCCACTGACCGTTTTCTGGCAAGGGTTGCGGGTAGACACCAAACTGCTCCTCGGGTAAACCCCAGGCCTGCTGTAATTCCTGGGCCTGCGCGACCGAACCGCCAGTGACGAGTAGGCTAAAGACCTGTTTTGGCCAGTCTTGCGCATATTCTTTGAGCAGATAATAGCCTCCACTGGCCCGAGGCTCTGAAATATGAAAGGCCAGTAAAAACGCTTGCTGGCCTGAATACAAACGCAGGCGCTCAAAGCAGGCCAGGGTTTGATCTTGACGTGCTTGTGCATTGAGCACTTTGCCAACCAGGGGCTGAAAGTCGGACCTGAGTAAAGGCCACAGATCTCGGTGGGCCGGCAGGGTGTCGAGGTATCTTAGTAGCATGGATCAACAGCTTCTAATTCGCGTATCACCGTGGCCTGCAATTGCTGGTAAGAAAGGCCCCAATCGATTTTTGAAGCAGTTTTTGTGTGGCTGATGGTGGCCGTCTGACTCAGGCAGATCAGCCAGTGCAGATTTCCGTTGACTTCGATGGCCTGAATACCCGGTCTCAGGACCTGGGCCAACAGGCTCGTATCGCTGCAAAGCTGGATCTCAAAGTCTGCGTCGCGGCTCAGGGCGGTTAGCCGCTGCGGTTCGTTGAGACGATAAAGGGTTTTCAAATCTCGGCTAAAGTCGCCGCTGGGATCTGACCAGTGCTGCTGTATTTGCTGACGGACATTTTTGCTAAAGCTGCCCTGGCAACGCAATTCAATGATCCAATGGGGTTGAGGGGAGTCAAAGACCCCCCAAACCAGGGTTTCAAGACTGATGCGATCGCTCAGTTTTTCGAGCAAATGTCTGGTGCAGAGACGCTCAAAAGCGGCCAGCCAGCGCATGGGGGCCAGGCTTTCGGGCAAAGTCAAGCTTTCTGAGATGCGGCGCGTGTCCAGATCTGGAGCTGACAGGCACTGCGAAAATAGCTGCCGCTGCCAGTCGCTGCGTTTCAAAAATCCCTGCATGCCAGCCTGGATCAGCGGTTCGAGATCAAATTGCTGAGCCAGGATCCAGGCCAGGCAGCTCAGGCTGCTGTCTTGCTGGCGTTGATGACTGTGTTGGGCGCGCTGCTGCTGAATCAACCATAGGCTTTGTAAGAACTGTCCCAATTGAATCGTGCCGGGTCGACAGGCGTCATGGGCGATCAATTTGAGCCAGGCAAAGACTTGCCGAGCCTGTGTCAGATCCTGGGGCTGGCTTTGCCAATAATGCTGCAATTGCATAATAAAATGCTCGCTTGAAGCTGGATTATCCAGATTTGCCGGGTGATTTAATAAATAGCTAAAGACCTGATCGAGATCCCGTACTTGCTCCAATTGGCCCGGTCGGTGACGACCGACAAGCTGGCCTTCGACAAAGTCATTATGCATAACGTCTTGCAGAGCCTGTTGGGAATGCAGTCCCAATCGGGCCAGCTCAGGTCGTTCAATGGTTTGCTGCAAACGCTCCCAGGCGATATCCTGTGCTTTGCGCAAGTGGCGAAGATCGGCCAGCGCAGCGCGCACCTGTTCGTATTCAGCGACTTGCTCTGCTTGTCGCCGGGCCTGAAGCTCTGACTCTCGTCGGGCCTGGGCTTGCGCAAAGAGCGTCTGCTCTGCTTCTCGTTGGGCCCGTTGCACGTGCAGGTCTATCAGATAACGTGCCATTGGGGCCAAGGCGGGTAAATGCAATTTCCAGAGACTGGCCACAAAAGGCAAGGCCAAAGCCTGACCCTGGGTATTTGCGTTCAGATCATAAAAACAACCACTGAGCAACGCCGCTGGCAAGGCCTGGCTGGATTCCGTGTAGACCATCGGATGCACAAAATGCACACGCAAGCGTTGGGGATCGAGGGGGAACTCTCGGCTATAAAGATAGGCTGGCAGCGGACAGGCCGCGTTAAATTGGGCATTGCTCCATGTTCCGTGCTGGGCCTCCCAGGTCTTGAGTGCCTGCAAGGCGTCATCGAGCCAGTCCAGCCAGGGGGCCTGGCTGAAGCCTTTTTGCAAGTGCTGCCAGCCACTGCGCGCCCAGGCCAACAGCAAGGGATGGTTGGCTTGGGGCTGATTTGAGCTGCGTGCTGGGCATAACAGTCTTTCGCAGGCGTCGATGAGCGCATCCCGCTTTAAATCGGCCCCAGAACGCTCTGGCTGAATGATTTGTTTGGCCTGCAATAGAGCAAGCCAGCGTTCGTTTCGTTGGCTTGCTGGCAGCTGTCGCAAGCTAAGCAGGCTCTGCATCAGATCAAAGAGTCCGATCTGGGCTTCAGAAAACCACTGGGTTTCAAAAAAATGCGTACTGCCCTGACGATCAAAGATATGTTCAGGGGGCGCCAGCCAAAATGTTTGCAAAGCCCTGGCATGTTGCTGATGGCTGTGCTTGAGTGAACTGGCATTGGCTGTGGCCCGACCCAATTTCGCCACGGGCTTCCAGGCCGGGGCCTGCTGGTTTTCCTGGGCAAAGCAATAGCGCGGCAGGGCCTTGGCTGCTGGATCGTCGGGATGAGTCTCCAGGGCTAAATAGCTTGCCGGGCCTGACTGACTTTCGGTATCAGAACGGCCTTGTTTCACGAGCGGCGTGAGACAGGCCAGATGCTGTTGGGTGCGATTCCCCCATTGGTGCAGATACTGACTCAATTGTTGACTGAGTACGTGTTCCAGGTCGTGTGTGTTTAGCTGCTGAAAGATAAGATCGCGCTGCTGGGCCAGTTGTGTGCTCTCATGTAGCAAACGGTGCCAGCTGCCAATCAGTTGATTCAGGGGCTGCCAGGCTTCCAGATCATGTGTTTGACTGAGCTTTAAGAGGATCACCTGATCGGCGATATGTTCAGAGCAAAGCACCCGCAAGCAAGGAATCAAAAAAGGTCTGAGACTCACACGCTGGGCTAAGTTCGCCGCCTGATACTGCTGCAAAGCCAACGCGCCCAAATAATAATAAAAATGCAGCTGCAGTGGATGAGCGGCACGGGTCGGAAACCAACGTTTCCAATCAGCGTAGTGGGCATTTAAATCTTCTAATGCCGAGAGATCGCCTGGCCCTAAACACTGCTGCATCAGTCTGCCGCTGGCAATTGCACTTAAGAGTGCCGGGTAAAAGGGTGGCAAGCTTGCCGTCGGCGGCAGATTAAAAACCGATGCTTGAGCCTGTCCCTGTGCCAGGCCTCTGGCATAAGCGCTGAGCCACCACTGAGCCAGCCGTGGATCAAGGGTTTGGCCCTCTGAGTCTGCTGGACTCTGGGTCTGCCAGGCCGTTAACAGGGCTTCAATCTGACTGAGATCGTGGCTGTCCAGGCGATCTGTGGGCAGAATTTCCAGTATAGGCAGGATTTTTTGCCAGGCTTTATAAGTCGCAGCCAGACTCTCAAAGGAAGCCAGCGGGTCAGACTGAGTCCCGTGCGACTTGAGCAAAGGGCTGAGATAGCGCTGCCAGAGTTCGTCAATCAAGTGGGGCTTCCTTTGGCTTTCAGATTCAGCGCCTATTATAACAGAGAGGCGGCTTTAACTTCCTTTAATTACAGGTCTGCTTGATCAAGTAAACCTTCTGGATCCAGGACTTCGCTAATATTCAGTCGCAAGCTGCTTTGAGCTGCCTGGCTTTGTTGGCACAAGACGACATTTCCGCTGGCTTCCTGGGTGTATTGGCTGAGCCAGTCCAGCGGCCACTTGGCGATATCTACTTTGCGCAGGCGATTGCGGTGGTTTTTGAGCTGGGCGTCGTTACAGTCTAAGCGTTGACAGGCTGCTTGCCAGGTCAGCGGCTGGGGCCAGGCTTGCAAGAGTGCTCGCATCAATTGGGCCCGCTTTTGCCGCAAAATAGTGTCGACAGTTTTGCTTTCGGGGCTCGAAATCTGAAGCTTGAGCTGGCTGTTGCTGCAGGCGATCACCCGTACCGAAATCGGTAAACTATGCTGGCGCAGACTGAGCTGCTTCTGATCCGGCTGCAATTGCTGGGTCTTGAGTTCACGCAATAAGCGATCGAGCCGCAAGTGCAAGCTATCGTTCCAGCTTAAGCCTTGAAAGCCCCGGCCTTTGGGCAAATAATTGCGAATAGGTATGCCCAGTTCGATCCCAGATTGGCGGCTGAAGTCATCGTCAGCAAAATGGCTGGTTACCAGCACCCGATAAGGCTGTTGCGGGTGAGATTGTGCCAGACTTTGTCTGATGGCTTTCAATAAGCGATAGCCGCCTTGTGGGTGCCCTGAATCGGGATCCTGGGCGTATTCGGCTGCTGTCAGTGGGATCTGTAAATCTAAGAGAATTAAATCGACTCCCCAATCGGCACTTTGTAGACAGGCCAATCCGGCTTCAAGATTTGTCACAGGGGTGATCTCAAGCTGGACCTGTTGGAGCCGACTGACTTGCTCGAGGGCTTCGCTTAGTGTCTGCGCCATGCTCGCGTTATTTTCGACGAGCAGCACCCGCCAGGGGCCTGCTGTCGAATGTCGGCTGATGTGTTGACGTGCCTGTAATTGATACAGGTGTTGTCCTTGTTGTTGGGGGCTCAGGCCGGTTAAATAGTCCTGTGCATCGGGTTCATAGGTGCAGATCAGTTGCTCCGTATCCAGGTGTTGATGCACGGCCTGAAACTCTGCTTTGAGTGCACGTTTGAGCCCCGAGATCCATTTGGAGACACGTTGGCGCCATTCTGCTGCGATTGTCTCTGCCTGGGGCTGGCTGGCGATTGTCGCGTGGTGCTGAAAGAGACTTTCAATCAGCTCTGGCCACTTAAAACCCTGGGCCTGGGGCAAAAAATCCCATTCGCCACTCTGGATTTCTCGGGCAAAGCCAAAGTGACTGTAGACCAGCGATTGCTGCAGCTTGTCCCAGCGTTGAGCTGCCGGGGTGTCTGCTGGCAGTAAATTGGCCTGGGTCTGAAGGATCAAGAGTCGGTTGCGGGCCACCCCCCGCCAGTGCTTGGCTAAGCTGGCTAACCAGTCCTGACAATCTTGCGGCAGCGACTGTGCTTCGGATTCACTGGCCAGCGCGATGCTGCCAGCCTGATAGCTCTGATGACCTTGCTCGACCAATTCGGCTACAATTTGCTGCGGGCTAAGGTACTGACCTGTACTCAAAATTTGCATCAAACTGTGATTGAGTGGGCTTAAGTTCAGCGTCACCCCATTGAGTGCCAGGGGATCGGTCTGGATCCAAAAAAGCGGTCGCCGACGTAAGGTTTTGAGCCAGCTGTAGACCCGCTCTTGTACAGCATCGGGGTCGGATTTAAAGACAAAGTCGAGATCCTGAATGCCCAGAGCTGAGATCTGCTGTTGATCTTCGAGGTACCAGCTGGGTGTGCTGTGTACAATCACGGGCAGACCTTTGAGGCTGGCGCTGTGTCGGGTCAGAAAGTCGACGCCGTGGCTGCGACTGGCGAGCTGGCCTGGCTGCAAGGGCAAGGACAAATCGCTGATTAGTAATAGGGCTTGTTTCAGCTCCGTTTCTGCGGCAGCAAGATTGTCGACGATTTGGATCTGCCAGTCTCTAAAGCGCTGCTCAGGAAAATGATTTAAAAATTGCTTGAGGGCCTGTTCAGTCTGGTTTTTGAGTTCTTCTGCCCAGACCGGATTGTCTTCCAGGATCAAGATCAGCTTGCGTGAGGAGCTGAGTTGACTGGGGCTCTGCTCTGTTTGTAAGGGGGAGATGTCACTGTGCTCAGGTTCAGCGGCGCTGAGTTGCTGAATCACCGCGGCCAATGCTGAGAAATGCAGTGCTGCTGGCTTTTGAACGCTGGGCTCGGTCTGACTGGCTTGCCAGTTTTGCAAGGGGCTTTGCCATTGTTTTAAGCCTTGCGAGACCGTATAGAGATGTTGGTCGACCGTGTTATGCACCGATTGCGAGAGTTGGCCAACCCGTTCTGCGCTGCTGCGTTGCTGCATCAGTGTCTGCCATTCAATTGTTGCTGTCTGGATGCCTTCAGCAGTCTGCAATTGGTCCTGATCGAAGCGCTTGAACCAGTTTTGTAGGCCCTTCTGTAGGCCTTGCTCTGCGGGGGGTGGGTTTGCCGTTTGTAACTGTCTCGCCAGGCGTTGATACTGCTGCAAGAGGGCTTGCCAGTGGCGTTGCATTTGTCGCGCGGCCTGAGCCAGTTGCCTGACTGTGTGTTGGCTTGGGCTGCGTAGCCAGGCAAAGTGCTGTTCGGCTGCTTCCTGACAGTGCTGACGGCGCTCGGGGTCGTTGGGCTGGGCTTGCCAATCTTCTAAAGCCTGTTGCCAGGTCGAGAGCTGCTCAGAGACATTGGGCCAGACCTTTGCACAGGCGTTTGACCACTGTGATTGGGTCTGTTGCACCTGAGTTGCCAGCCGTTGGATCTGGTCGGGCTGGGGGCTGTCGACTCGTCGCAAGGCCTGTTGATCGTGCTCTAAAACACGCCACTGATGGCGGAGCAATTGTCTGGCTGCAGTTTGCCACTGCTGATCATTTAAGGGTTTTGACTGTGCCAGCCAATTCATTAACTGGATCGTATCAGCCTGGTTTAATAAGTTGATCCCAGGCATTTCATGGGCCAACCAGGGGGCGACTTCGCTGATCTCGCTCTGGCTCCAGTCACCGGTCAGGGCGATCCCCCCCCGATAACCGGCTAAGCGCCAGTCCATGATGCATGTCAGACTCGGTTGATCTGCAAAGACTTGCCATTCCCAAATCAAAGGCCAGTCCCGGCTGGGGCTGGTCTTGATGCTTTCTGCTTTGGCCTCTGGTAGGGCGTGACTTAGTGGCCCAGGACTGTAATATCGCATGGCAGACTCCTGAATTTTTTTCTAGATTAGCAGATTGGCTTCCCGTTCGGGTGTCAGTTGGCAGGTCAGGTATATCTAGCGCTAAGTGACACCTGGTTCTGAAAGCTGTCGTGTTTACTCACTTGATCTAGCAACGTTAGAAGAGGTGAACCCCATGATTTGTTCTCAGTGCCAGTCTGAAAATGCAGGCGACCACAAATTTTGCCATGCCTGTGGCGATATTTTAGTCCTGGCTCCAGACGGAGTGCTCTCTAGAGCTTAACAGTGCTGACAAGTTGATCTTCAGATTCTCGGGCCTCTTTTGTGGGTCAGTCTAGGCAATTCAGGGGCAAGATTTGTATAGTGTTTAGGGGCTTTTCAGCAGGAAGTAGTGATCAATGCAATTGGATTTTAAGTGGTCCCGGTTAGAGTCTCTCAGTGCCCTGGAATGCTTCGAAATTATCGCTGCCCGCGAATCTGTCTTTGTGGTGGAGCAAAAATGTGCTTACCCCGAGGCGGATCATTATGACCTTGAGGCCTGGCATTTGTGCGTGTCATTAAAAGCTGAATTCGCGGCCTATCTTCGCGTGATTGCGCCGGGGTTAAAATATGAGCAAGCTTCTATCGGTCGTGTGATGACTTTGAAAAAATTCAGAAATCTAAAAATCGGCCGTGCCCTAATGCGCGAGGGGATTCGTTTCACTGAGCAGACCTTTCCAGATATGGGCATACAAATTTCTGCTCAGGTGTATTTGGAAAAATTCTATGCCTCATTGGGGTTTACCGTCGTGAGCAAGCCTTATGATGAAGATGGCATCCTACATATAGACATGCTTAAACCCTGTCATTGATGTCTCCCTTGAAGCGGGTCAGGGTCAGATTTTGGCGATTTCAGCCAGCGTCAGTCCAGTGTATTTGACGATCAGCTCAGGGGACATGCCATCGGCTTTCATCTTGGTGGCTGACGCATGTTTTTCTTTTTGCTGTGCTTCGCGCATGACTACTTCTTCATAGTCACTTAACATACGGACTTTTTCGTTTGTCGTCGCCATTTTTTGTACCTCTTGCACGAATTGAATTTGTGTCGCTGGGTTTTTCATTTTGATTAAAGTATTCACAAAGTGAAAAATTGCTTTTATCTTAGTGTTATCGTAGCTCTTCTCGAATAAAAGTTCAATCAATTCGAGCTTGAATTGCAATTGAATGGACTCCGCTTTACGTTGACTACGCAGGGCATACAAAGCAGCCAGTATCACCAACGCGAAGGGGTTATTACTGTTAATCAAGTCAGCTTCGGGCTGCTCTAAGATTTTGTAGACCGGGTATTGGTATTGCAAATGGGTCTGGGCAAAGTCATAGCTAAAACTATTGGGCGCCCAGGCTTTGCGTTGCTCAGCAA
>JBBKWI010000062.1:0-3396 GCA_037968875.1 Candidatus Sericytochromatia bacterium
GTGGCACAACCCGCTACCCAGACCTTAAGATAAGGGTATGTTTTTAAAGTTGGAATCACCTCTTGTCGAAGTGCTTTAAAAAATGACGGATCACGGAACATTTCGGTGACCGTAACGGAAAACAGTGCTAAAACCTTTGCAAAACAGGCAGGTTCTCGAATCAAACGATTCGTTAAGCTGGTGAGTGTGGGCTCCTCCAGCTGAATCAGTGCCAGCGCCATGCGCCGATGCAAAGAGGCCCGCGCATAGTTTTTAAAGTTATAACCATAGACCCTAAAAATAGCTTCCAATAATAAATCAAGCTCAATCTCTCTAATCTCATCCGGCTGAGCAATCATAGTTCCCGCCGCTTAAATAGCCAGATTCGCATTAATGAAAGCAGTTTAGTGACATCTATCGGTTTACTCAGAAAATCATTGGCTCCTACTTCTAAGCATTTCACCCGATCTTGAGGCATCGCTTTGGCCGTTAAGGCAATAATAGGTAAGTTTTCATGTTTGGGCATTTTCCGAATACAGGTGATGGCTTCATAACCGTCCATGACAGGCATCATAATATCCATCAAAACCAATTCTATATCGGACTCAGACTCTAATTTTTCAAGAGCCAATTCTCCATTATCAGCCATCACCACTTCTAAGCCTTGTTTTCGAAGCACTTTAGAGAGTGCAAAGGTATTGCGCATATCATCATCAACCAGGAGCACTTTCACGCCCTTTAGTAAATTCTCCGGTCGATGCAGCTCTTGAATCATACTACTCTGCCCGGGAGACATCACATTTTCAACCGTATGTAAAAACAACATGACTTCATCTAGCAAGCGGTTTTGAGCCTCGGCTCCTTTGATCACAATATGATCGGTATAGCCACGCAAGTCTTCAAATTCCTGTCGACTGAGGTCTTTTCCGGTATGCACGATCACCGGTGGAGAACTCTCCATAAACAAGGCATTAATTTCTGTCAGAAAATCACGACCCGATAAGCCCGGCAAACCAAGGTCCAATACAATACAACCATACTCCTCGCCATCTTTCAGCTTTTGCAATGCTTCTTCGGCGTTAGATACAGGCTCAACGATGACCGAGTTATTTTGTAAGAGCTTGACTATAGCCAGGCGCATTTCATCATTGTCTTCGATCAGAAGAACCTTGCGAATATCCTGTCCTTTAAAAGACTCAATTCGAGAAAAAAGGTCGTTTAACTGATGGGCATCAATCGGTTTTTGTAAGACTTCAATGGCTCCACTTTGCAAAAGCCCCCGATCTTTATCACGCCCGGTCACAATATGCACTGGAATATGTCGTGTTGCAATATTTGATTTCAGTATTTCTAGCACTCTGTTCCCGTCAATATCAGGGAGCCCAAGATCAAGCAATATCGCGGTAGGTTTATATTTTTCAGCCAGAGCTATTGCTTCTTTGCCTGAGGGGGTTACCAGTGTATCAAAGCCCCGTTTTCGAGCCGATTTTTGTAAGGCTTTGGCAAAATTAAGGTCATCTTCAACAATCATCACCCGTATATTGCTACTCAGTATTTTACGATCATCTTGTAAAAATATTTCTGTTTCTTGAGTTTCAGAGGGGCTTAAAGATAAATCTGAACTGGATGCCGCTATCAGGGCTAAATCAGCTTGATCCCGGAGAACCGGTTCAGGCTCTGAGTTCGGAATTTCTGGACTGTGTGGTGGTTCAAGAGGCAAGAGAAATCCGAAGGTTGAGCCTTCTCCTGGTTTGCTTTTTAAGTAAATTTCACCCCCCAGCAGAGTTACCAATTGACGTGAAATTGTGAGCCCCAGACCTGTACCTCCGAATTTTCGGCTGGTTGAGCCATCTGCTTGCTGGAAGGCGCTCCAGACGTCAGCATGCTTATTCTCAGGAATACCAATACCTGTATCAGTGACCTCAAAACGGAAATGCTCATTTTCGGCGATAATCTGAAAGAGCACCTGGCCTTGGGTTGTGAATTTAAAGGCATTTGAAAGTAGATTTTTAATAATTTGACCCAGGCGCAAAATATCACTCACAAAAGGAGGGGGATTCTGTGCTAGCACAACGTTAAATTCAAGATTTTTATTTTGCGCAAGGGAATGAAACTGATCTTTGATATCGTCAACCAATTCACTCAGAATAACCGGCTCATAACAGAGTTCCATTTTGCCAGATTCTACTTTTGTCAGATCTAAAATATCATTGATCAGGGTAAGCAAATCGCTTCCTGATTTATGTATCACACGCAGTGAATCAGATTGATCTTCAGTCAAATTCCCTTCGCTATTTTCCATTAAGATATAAGACAAGAGCAACATGCTATTGAGAGGCGTTCGCAACTCATGCGACATATTTGCTAAGAATTCGCTTTTGTAAGCACTTGAGGTTTGAATATCTTTGGATTTACTTTCGAGTTCAATCTGTGCCGATAATAATTTTTGATTTTGAGAATGAACCGCTTCTTTCTGACGTTCTAACAGTTCAGATTTTTCTTCGAGCTCAGCGTTCAAGGCTTGTTGTCGCTCTGAGTTTTCACGCAGTTCTTCTTCTGAAACACGCAGTCGGTTAGCCTGTTCCATTAATTCTTCATTGGTCACCCGTAGCTCTTCTTGTTGGGCTTGCAGTTCTTCCTGTTGGGTTTGGAGTTCTTCTGTCTGGGCCTGCGATTCATTCAGGAGTTCAAGAGTATGGGAGCGCAATTTGGCCATGTTAATGCTGGTTGCGATGACCAGTTGACTGGACTTTACCAGAGAAAGATGATTTTGGTTAAAATGCTTGAGAGTCGCAATTTCATAGACTCCGAATAGCTGCCCGTTCAAAAAAAGTGGAACCAACATCAATTGTTTGGGAGCACTTTGCCCCAAAGACGAACCAATCGGCATATAATCCGGGGGCAAAGACTCGATGACAATAATCTCTTGTTCTTCTATGGCTTGCCCGAGTAGCCCGTAGTCTACGTCTAATTCTGCATTGAGTTCTTTGCGGTGGGTAAAAGCCTTTGAAGCTACCAATTCAAGTTTATTGTTGGGTTTGGCGATGTAAAAGGCCCCCACCAATGCTTCTGTGCATTGTGTAACCACAGAAAGCGCCTGTTTCGCAACGGTTTTTAGATCCAAATCACCTCGCAGGCGCCCTTCCAATAAGCTTAACCCATCATCGTGCCAGCGTCGTCTTTCTGCTTCTTCACTATTTTGCTCAAGGGTCAGGGTCATTTTTTGTAAGGCCAGGCCTAAGCGATCCTTAGGACTTTTAATTGTGATTGCTGAGTCAAACTTACCCTGTGAAACCAGATCAGCATGATTTGTTGCATCTCTGAGCGTGTCTACCATCTCTCCGAGAGCGGTGCCGAGCATGTCGTTGGCACTTTTGATTTCTGCTTTTACGTTGGTATTGCCCAGTGCCAGTTGTT
>JBBKWI010000063.1:0-25200 GCA_037968875.1 Candidatus Sericytochromatia bacterium
TTCACAGGGGTTTAAGGTAAATGTGTTCGGCTGCTCTGGCGCTTTCTCTGCGCCCAGACTATAGCAAGAGCTGAGCAAACTGAGCCCAATCAATAAAAGACTAAACGGCTTTTTCACGAAGCTTATGCCGATCATTCAATAAGATTTCATTTTTCTCGAGATTGATCAGGCCCTCGTCTTGAAAATCCATCAGAACACGCGTTAGGGTTTCACGAGAAGTGCCTGCAATCGAAGCAAATTCCTGGCGTGTCATTTTATGGGGAATAACGATTTCAGAGTCTTTTTCAGGGGCATGCTTTTCAGCCCAATTGAGCAAGACCTGCGCCACACGACCCGGAGCCGAAAGAAAGGCGAGGCTTTCCACATGCTTATCGGTTTTGCGCAAGCGGTCACACAAGGTGACCATGATTTTAAGTGACATTTCTGGATTTTCACGCAATAAGCGCACAAAATCATCACGAGAAATCATCACGATATTGACTTTTTCTTGCGCAATCGCTGTTGCCGAACGGGGTTCACCATCAATCAGTGAAATCTCGCCAAAGAAATCACCTGAGTGCAGCAAGCCTAAAATATGCTCACGACCATCATCGGCCATGACCACAATTTTGACGGTGCCTGAGGCAATAATGTATAAACTACCCCCCAGATCTCCTTCATAAAAGATCACCTGGTTACGGTCAAATTTGCGTTCTCGGGCAATTTGTGCCAGCTGCAACAACTCAGCATCAGACAGATTGCTAAAAAGTTGTCCTTCTTTGAAAAATACGGCAAGTTTCTCTGTATTCATCATGATGATGGGGCCATCTCTCTTTTAAAATTCTTAGGTAGTATACCAGTTAGCGTAATTCTGCGGAGCAAACACCAATCAACCGCTGCTGCTCTGGATTCAATCCGGACTGTAGCTACTTCACTCAAAATAAGTTGCAGAAGACTGGCAAATCCATAGCCTTCAAATGACAGACCCAATAGAGACTGAAAGTGTTCACACTTATTCCCAGTTTGCGCTTGTTTCAAACAGACCCTTTCAGGCAACCCCCTGATTTTGCCTAAGCCAGGTAACGGCTAGAGAGCAACACCGACTGAAAATAACGTTTCACTACGCCACCGTTTTGTGAAATCAATTGGGCCATTTCACTCAAGAATTGCTTGCGTATATCCGTAGGGAAGTTCAAGACATCACTATAGGTTTGCAAGAGATCCAAATAGTCTTGCCCTGAGTATTCTTTTTCCCAGATAAAATTTTTTTGTTCGGGCTGACTCCAATCGGCGCTCTGCTCTAAAGCTTCGCAATAAGCCTGACAAGAGGCCGGAGGTTGTGGAGGCGGATAGTCCGCATGGTATTGCAAATACAGCTTCTGCGTCGCACGATAAAAATCAGTATCTTCAGACTGATCCCGATGCCAGGCCAGCAACAAAGCAGCTCCTGGTTTCAGTAGACGCTTAGCCTGAGTCAGCCCAACGGCAACAGGAAACCAGTGAAAAGCCTGGACAGAAACCAGTGCGTCAAAAGGTTTTAAGGCGCTAAAGGTATTGAAGTCTGCCTGTTCGATTAAAATCCGAGAATAATTCGACATCCTTTCGCGGGCACAATCTAATAAGTGAGAGCCCGTATCCAGGGCCACAATCGAAAAATCGTAGCCTCCCAGCAACTCCGTCGCCTGGCCTGAGCCGCAGCCGACTTCTAATAACCATTGATCAGAGCTTAACTCGGCTTCTTCCACAATACTTTGAATCAAAGCAGCCGGAGGACGCGGCCGCACCCGGTGGTAACGTTCGGCAGCGTGGTCAAATAAAGCAGCGGGTTCAGTCATCGAATAGGCCCTGCCTTGTTCACAGTGGCAATACAAACCTTACACTGGCAATGAAAACAGCAAAAATCAGACAACATAGTAGATCGACACTCTTTTCGGCTCATTTTAAAATCACACTTGAATCCATCAAAACAGAGCAAACAATACTTTGAATAATTCCAGTTTGACACAAAAATAGAGCACGATACATTTGTTTTCATATATCCATTCAATTTGTTTTTTGAATGATGAATCTACATGGGTCCCATTGTAAGGTATTGCCACGTAGACTAGGCTTTAAAAGCAGGTCTGATCACTGCCTGAAAACCTGAGGACAGGTATAATGGTGACAGGAACCTGAAGCTGCGTCACAGCGTCTGCATTACAAGGAGTAGAAATACATGGCATTTAACAATAACGAACAAATTCGTCCCCCCAGTTTTTCAGCGATCGTAGGGATAGTGATCGGCCTGGCCGTTTTGGTCTTGATCTCAGCCTCCGTCAAAATCGTACCCGCCGGGGAACGTGCGGTAATTTTTGATAATTTCCAGGGAGTTTTGGATGGCGTCCGTGGAGAAGGCATGACTTTAATCATGCCCTTTGTGCAAAAAGCGATCTATTATGACGTTAAAACCCAGAATTATAATATTGGTACCACCGAAACCAATCAGGGCAGCTCTAGTGGTGAAGGCTCGATCGAAGCCCGTACTGCAGATGGTCAAACCGTTCAAATTGAGCTCTCTGTACTCTATCAACCCGATGACAAGCAACTCAATTTATTACACAAAGAAGTCGGCCAAAACTACGTTTCTAAAATTATCACCCCGGCGATTCGCTCGGTCGTCCGCGCCGTGATTGGTCAATATAATGTTGAAAGCGTCTATTCCACCAACCGTATGGAAATTCAGACCAAAATGGAAGAAGCATTGGCCGCTGATTTTAAAAAATATTATATCCGCCTCAATAAAGTCTTGATCCGCAATACGGTTTTCTCACCAGAATACCAAAAAGCGATTGAGTCCAAGCAGGTCGCTCTGCAAGAAGCGCAACGGATGCAATATGTCTTGCAAAAAGAACGTCAAGAAAAAGACCGCAAAGTGATTGAAGCACAAGGTGATGCGGAATCGATCAAAATCCGTGGTCAGGCCCTGAACTCTAGCCCACGTCTGATTCAGTACGAATACGTACAAAAACTGACACCGGGTATCAAAGCAGTGGTGACCGATCAGCAAACGATCATGAACTTCAGCAATCTCTTTGATGAGACAAAGGCTAGCAAATAATGTCAAAACGGAAGCTAATTTGCACTTTAGTACTTTTGCTCGCAGCTGCGGGTCAGAGCGACAAAGCGCATTGGGCGCTGGCACAAACAGAGAAGCCAAGCAAACCTGTTTTAAAACCAGCGCCTGCTTCCCAACAAAAAGATCGCGTCCGTATTTATTCTGACAAAGCGATTTATAAGCGCACTGAGAAGAAAGCGGAAGCGATCGGGCATGTCAAAATCATTCAAGACAACACCACGATCTATGCTGACAAAGTGCTCTATGATGAAAACACCAAACAATCAATCGTCAATGATGGCGTGAAGATCGTTCAGGTTAACAAAGAAAAAGAAGTCGGCCGCACCACCACAATTACAGCGGCCAAAATGCAAGCATTCCATCAAGAAAAGCGCTTTATTTTCCGTGAAAATGCGCGAATGGATCGCTCTGCAGTGCCAGACTATACCCCCCCTGGTGACTTTACTGAGATCAAATCAGAAAAGCGGGATCGTACTGAGAAAGCAATAGCCAAAGATCGCACTGTGATTACTTCTGACGAGATGGAGTATTTTTCACAGACTGAAAACGCCAATCTGGTGGGTCATGTGGTGATGCTACAAAAAGATAAGCAAATTACAGGCGACAAAGCCTTTGTGCGCGGTGAAGCCGATGGCGATGTGGTCATTATTGAAGACAATGCTGTCGTCACCCAAATTAACGGCAATTGGCTGATCAAAAACAAAATTATCAAGCCTGATCCTGAGGACGAAGAACAGCAGCGCTTCATACGTGAAAAACTAGTCATACAGGCCGATAAAATCACTATTTTTAGAGCCACAGATGATCTCAAAGCCGAAGGCAATGTCAAAATCACCCAAAAAGTAGGCGGAAAAGAGCGAGTGGCTGTCGGCAAAGAAGCCACATTCTCTGATAAACAGCAATTGGCAACCCTGACCGGTGACGTCAGGATCCAACGAGAAAATGCCGATTGGCTAACTGCTCAACAAGCCTTGTTTTATACAGAGCGTGAGGCATTTGAAGCCATCGGTACGGATCAAGAACAGGTCATCTCCGAGTTTACCATCGACAGTGAAGACGAAACCCCTTCCAAAGAGCCACTGAACCCTCTGCTACCCGACTTTAACCTGGATCAGCACCAACCCGGTGAACGCCTGCCCTCCTGGCTGCGTAATCGTCAACAACCCCAGCGTGCCCCGGCTAAGCCCACCGCGCCACGCAACCCTGTACCTTCAACGCCAATACCTACAACAAAGCCAAGCCAAGCACCAAAACCAGTGACAAGCCCAAGTCCCCAACCGACACCGCGCCCTGGCGCCAGTGCGAGCCCCAAACCAGCTCCATCTGTCTCTCCGACAGCAGAACCGGCTCCGGCACCACAACAGTCTTCATTTATTATCGAAACCGAATGATGAGCGCTCAGTCCAGCCCGCGTCTAAACCCGCATGTCTGAGTCGATTTCTGCGGTCGCGATGGCAGAGCGCAAAAATCGATTTATTTTATCGCTAACCTTATTTGCGGGCCTGATGTTACTGGGAACCGTGGGCTATATGCTGCTTACCGAAAGCAGCGCCTTTGACTCACTCTATATGACGGTTGTCTCGATCACCACCGTTGGCTACGGCGAAATGATCGATATCAAAGACAATCCCCTGGCGCGATTATTCACCATGTTCTTATTGATTTCCGGGGCAGGTGTTACAGTGTATGTGGCATCAAACCTCACTGCTTTCCTGGTTGAAGGAGAGCTCAGAAACTTGCTCTGGAGCCGCAGAATGGAAAAACAGATTCAATACTTGTCCCAGCATGTAATTATCGCTGGGGGCGGCCAAACCGCTTTGTACGCTATCCAGGAAATGATCATGGCTCAGCGGCCTTTCGTCGTAATTGAAAAAAACGGCGATGCTTACAAAGAGCTGGTACTGGCTTTCCCAAAATCGCAAATTTTAGGTGTGATCGGTGATGCCACAGATGACCATGTTTTGCTCAACGCAGGCATTACTCGGGCCGAAGGCCTCGTTTCAGCTTTGCCTGACGACAAAGACAATCTGTTTGTCACAATTTCAGCCCGCGGACTCAACCCGCGTGTGCGGATTATTGCCAAAATTGTCCGCCAAACTTCTGCCAGCAAAATGCGTATGGCTGGTGCTGACGAAGTCGTCTGCCCAGACTCTATCGGCGGCTTGCGCATGGCATCTCAACTGCTACGACCTCACGTGGTTTCTTTTCTGGATGCAATGGTGCGTTTTCGTGAAGATGAAGATATCCGCATCGAAGAAATTCGAATCCGCAATCCAATCTGCCTGGGTAAAAGCATTGCCGAGCTCAATTTACCCGGTCAATTTGGCAATATGCTGGTACTGGCCTTGCGTCAGGCCGACCACACAGAACCTGTCTACAACCCCAAAGGCACCAGTTTACGTCAAGACGACGTGCTGATCGTGATGGGACAAATTAATTGGATAGCTAAAGCCCGTGCCTATTTATCGCTGTAGCGCTCTGCTACTTACGCTCTGCTTGCTTAGCGCCTGTGGTCGACCCGGGCAGATCCTCAGACACTGGGAATCACCGCCATTTTTGGATAGCCGCATCACTCTCGCTGAACTGACGGGCGACAAGGTCGTGGATATTGTGGCGACCGGCTATGCCAAAACCCCTCGCAAAGACAAAGAAGGTTATCCACTAGCAGACGCGATCGTCGCACTCGATGGCAAGTCTGGCGAACGTTTGTGGGGCTACCAGACTCAGGGTCATATCGATGGCTACCCCTGCCTGTATCAAGATCGGGTCTATTTTGCTTCTGCCGATCGCCGCATCTACGCACTGGACGCAAAAACAGGCTATACCCAGTGGAAGTATGCAGTCCAGGCATCGATTCAGGGGTCTTTAGCAGCAGGCTATGGCAAGGTCTATGTCGGCAGCCAGGATCACAAGCTCTATGCCCTGGATGCAGACAGTGGTGAGCTAGAGTGGGCCTTTAGCGCCAAACAAGCGATTGATACCACCCCAGCAGTGTATAACCAGACAGTCTATGCTGGCTCCTGGGACAATCATCTTTACGCCCTGGACGCGAAATCAGGCCAGCTCAAGTGGAAATACAGAACCGGCGCCGCAATCGCTCGTTCGTCACCGACTGTCGATCGGGGGGTTGTCTATATTGGCTCCTTTGATAAGCACTTATATGCCCTCGACGCCAAGACTGGAAGGCTGAAATGGCGTTTTGAAACCCACGGCTATTTAGAAGAAGCCAGCCCGGTAGTTTATCAAGACAGTGTCTATACAGGCAGTAATGATAAATATTTTTATGCGATCGATCGCCGCAGTGGCAAGCTACGCTGGGCCTATGAAACCGGTGACGCTATTTATTCAACCCCAGCCGTTTCAGACAAGGGCGTCTACTTTAGCAGTCGCGATGGCTATTTGTATGCCCTTAATCATGCCGGTGAACTGCGCTGGCGTCTCAGAATCCGGGGGCTGGTACACAGCTCTCCGGCACTGAGCGCAGGAGAAGTCTATATTGGCTCACCAGATAGCGGCCTATTGCGCCTCTATGATAATTTTGACAAGGTGATCTGGGGCATGTATGGCGGCAACCCGGAGCACCGCAATAGTACGGCCCTGGCCGCACAGGAAGGAGAGAAATTGGCCGCATACCATTCAGCCTGGTGGCCACAACGCTTATGGACACAAATCGTTTCGATTTTTTAAATCGCCCCCGCGCTTTGTCTACAGCTCTGGTTTTGTCCTGGACCATTTTTATTGGTCTGGGCGTGCTGGTCAGCGCTTTTTGCTTCTCTTATTTATTTTTACCCGCAGCAATGCATCTGCCACTTAACCTCTTGTTTTTTTTGATGGCTATAGCGGGCTTGAGGCTCCTGATGGTGGTGCTGAGTAGTTTGCATCAACGGGCAGCGCTTCAGCTGCGTAAAAAAGAACCCGACACAGCTCGCCAGCATTTTCGCTGGGCTTTGCGATTGACTCCTGGCAACCCAGACCTCTACTGCCAATGGGCGCAGCTAGAAGGAGAGCAGGACCAATTTGAGCAAGCCCATCGGCTCTTAGAACAAGCCCAATTTCTATCGCCAAACTATGATGAACCGGATCTGCAATGGGCTTATTTGGCGCTCAAACAGTTGAGTTGGCGAGAAGCCAACCGTCATCTGGATCGGGCTTATCGCCTGCGCCGAGGAATCGCCTGGAATGATTTACCTGAGCGGATACCTGAAGCGGATCCAGCTGAGCCGATTGCCCGGCGCATGCCCACAAAACTGAGCAAGCTCAGGCATGATTTAGAACAGCTCGAATTTTTGCTAAATGGAAACTACCTGGCCCCTAGTTTTCGCTCATTGCAACAGGCTTATCAATTACTTTTGCAACAGCTGAGCGAACAAGGAAGAGGTCAGGCCGATCCTCATGGCAAACTGATTTTGACAAAAACAGAGCATGCCTCGATCTATTTGGCTTATGGTCGTAATTATTATGTCTCTCCAGTACCCGCTTTTCCTCGTGCAGTACTGCACCCAGACTTAAACTTGGAGCAATTACAAGCCGATTATCTGAGCTCTGAAATGGGGCTGATTTCATTTGATTCTTTGATGCAGCCAGATGCCTGCGAAGCCTTGCTACACTTTTGCCAAAAATCATCAATTTGGCATGACGACACCCGCCCTGGAGGTTATTTAGGGGCCTATCTGGATGATGGTTTCCACTGTGAGCTTTTGTTTCAGTTGGCAGCAGAACTGCGTAAAGCACTGCCAAAGATTTTTAAAGGAGCCCATCTAAAGCATATGTGGGCTTATAAATACGACAGCCAAAAACCAACAGGCATTGGTGTGCATGCAGACAATGCCTTGATCAATGTCAATTTTTGGTTGACCCCAGATCACGCCAATTTAGAGCCTGAGGGGGGCGGGTTAATTGTCTATCACTGTGAAACCCCAACAGATTGGTCTTTTGAAGACTATAATCACGACACCAGCAAAACCCTGGCCTATCTCGAAGAGCAAGCCCCCGCCCAAACGGTGATTCCTTATCGCCAAAACAGGGTCACAATCTTTAACTCACGCTTGTTTCACGCCAGTGCACCTTTGCACTTTAAAGATGAATACCTCATGCGCCGCATCAATGTGACGCTTTTGTTTGGAGACGGACCTTAAACTTCGACACTCTCCAGAGCTGCAACAGGCATCAGTTTGCGCAAGGCCTGATAAACCTGATCGACAGAGATATTCACCAGGCAATCTAAAGTATCGCAGGTCGTATTGCGGGTTGCCCAGAGGCAGGGACGGCAAGCAACCGAGTGAGTCACCGCTTGCAAATGCAATTGCTCGCCAGGGGGCAAAAGCTTCTGGTCGTCTGTTGGGCCAAAAATAGCCACGACTGGCGCATTCAGGGCGACCCCTAAATGCATCGGCGCAGAATCGACACAAATCAGAGCTCCTGAACGTTCGATCAAGGCAGCCAGTTGATAAAGATCACGGGTCTGGCCATACGCCAGATGTAAATTGGAGTGAACCCCAAGGCGGGGTTGTAAATAGTCGATTTCCTCCGCATCATCAGGCCCGCCAGCGAGCACGACATGTTCGCCTTCGTGCAAAAGCTGCTGAATCAATGTGAGCCAATGATCGCGGGCCCAGCTTTTGATTAGTTTTTTCTCTTTGCTCATCAAACTAACCCCTGGATGAATCAAAACAAAGCGCTGCCGGGCCAGCCCCTGCCCCTCTAACCAGGCAGAAGCCCAATCTTTGACCACGCCAGGCAAGCTCATTTGAGGGGTGACCGATTGGGCAGGAAAACCCAGCGGCAACAAGAGGTCATAGTACATCTGAGCAGCATATTGATCGGGATTCAAGGGTGCCCGATGCGTCAGCAAATTCGGAAAACGGCCAGAATCATAACCGGCCCGATAGGGTGCTCCACTTAAAAACAAAAGCGGCGCAACCATCGATGATCCCCCGCTAGAGACAATCAATTCTGGGGCGCTTTCACGGATCAGGTTTAATAATTCAAGTAAATCACTTGGAGATTTACGGTGCTTGATATCAAAAGTTAAAACCTTATCGAGATAATAATGATGCTCCAATAAATTTTGACAGCGAGGTTCGACTAAAATCGAGAGATGGGCCTGAGGATATTGTGAGCGAAGAGACTCAATCACAGGGTAAAACAGGATCTCGTCCCCAATCCCACCAAAATTGATCATCAAAATGCGTTTGAGTGTTTTCTCAGTTAAGAACTCTTGCACAAAGGGCCTCCTAGACCTGCCGGCGGCCTTCAAGGGCGCGCGCCAGCGTCACTTCATCGGCGTATTCAAGGTCACCACCCATTGGCAATCCAAAGGCAATCTGCGTCATGGGGATCTCCAGAGAGCGCAATAGACGGGTTAAGTAGAGCGTTGTAGCATCGCCTTCAACGGTTGGGTTCAAAGCAAAGATTAACTCTTTGATCGGCTGACCTTCGGTCTGCAATTTTTGCAAGCGTTGCACCAATTCTTTGAGTTTCAATTGCTCTGGTCCAATGCCTTCCATCGGTGAAATCAGGCCTTGTAAAACATGGTAAGAGCCTCTAAATTCGTGGGTGCGCTCGAGAGCAAAAACATCACGGGCATCAGAGACGATACAAATGGTGCTCTGATCGCGATCAGACCGCTGGCAAATCTCGCAGGGGTCGGAGCCACTCAGATTGCAGCAAATAGAGCAGAAGCGAATATTTTGCTTGGCCTCGACCAAAGCCGTCGCCAGCTCCTGGGCCATGCTTTCGGGCTGATGCACAACAAAAAATGCCAAGCGTTGCGCCGTTTTGGGGCCAATGCCAGGCAGCTTTTGAAAAGCACCCACCAACTTACCCAGGGGTGGGGTGAGATAGGCCACGACTTAAAACAAGCCGTCCATTCCGGGGATTTGCATGCCCCCGGTAACATTGTTCATCGCAGCTGCAGCATGCTGATTGGCATTTTCTAAAGCAGTATTAAAAGCAGCGACTAACATGTCTTCAAGCATCTCCAGATCATCTGCATCAACCGCATCGGGGTTGATTTTGACATCTTTGACTTCGTGCTTGCCTGTCATTTTGACGACAACGGCGCCATTACCGGCTGAGCCTTCGAGAATTTCTTCATTCAGACGGTCCTGAACTTCCATCAGCGACTGCTGCATCTGCTGGGCTTGTTCAAGCATTTTGTTCATATTGCTGGGGGCGTTCTTTTTACCAAGGGGCTTCATAGCATATACCTCAAGATCATGTTTCAAGTGTGTATTAGTATAGCATTGCCCTTTGTAGAGGGGCTAGCAGTCTGAAAAGAGGATCCCTGCATTCAGGCCCATCCTATTTTTGAATCTGGCACTTCAGTGATTTTAGGTGTACCTTTATCATGAGCCGACAGTCACTTGTCTAAGTTAATTCGTTTAAACATCACAAAGGAGATCTTATGAACATCAATTTTCAAGTCAAAGTTCAGATCAACAAACCGGTTAATGAGGTTTTTAAAGCACTCATCGAACCCCAGCATCTGGTCCAATACTACCTGCAATCAGCCAGCGCCACTTTAGAGACCGGGAATACGATTCAATGGCAGTGGTCAAAATACGAAAAGCAAGATCTGTTTGTGAAGGCGCTGATCCCCAATCAAAGTATTGTGTTGGAATGGACTCACTCTGAAACCGGCTACCCCACCACCATTGAAATTTTGCTTGAAGACAAAGGCGATAGCTGCCGGGTTTCACTAAGTGAAGTCGGCTGGCAATCAGATCAACAAAGTTTGGACTTTGCCTTTAATCATTGTACTGGCTGGAATTTACTTTTACTCAATCTCAAAGCATATCTTCAATTTGGCGTTGATTTGCGAAAATAAGTGACCTTTTGGGGAGATATATCTAAAACTAAATGTTTAAAAACCATGCCTAAAGGGTATATCTAAACTAGATGAAAACTTTTGAAATGATAGGCTAAATTTTATATGAGTAGTATTAACGTTAATAAGAATGTCTATAATGCAGTCAAAGCCGTCACTGAAGACGGTTATTTTAGTAGTCCCAAAGTCAGCGCCAGCGAGCTCAAAGATGTTGAAGCGGCAATTGCCGCTGACGGCAAAATAGATGCTGGCGAAGAGCAATTGATGACAGCTCTCAAGAGCAAAACATCTTTTACCGTCAATGCCCAGGGAAAGGCTCCCTATGATGTCAGCTCTAGTTTATTAAACTTCCCGTCTAGCGCGTCATCCACGCCGCAAGACGGAAGAACCTCAGTCCATTCAGATGGACGTTTACATCGCGTTCCCGATGCGGTTCCAGCTCAAAAATCCGGGCGCAAAACAGATGTCTTTGCCTCAAAAGTGGGCGGCGATTTTAATACTGCTAAAACACGCCTGCTGGATGTCAATAGCTGGGGAAAAACAGCAGACAGCATGGCCGGTGCTGACTTTCAGCTAACGGATAGCAAAGGCAAAAATGTCAGCGGTCGAGATCCCAAAGTGGGCGACTTTATTAAGATCGATCTGCCAGGCCCCAGTGGTGATGACTGGGTACAGGTCGAAAGTATTTCAAATAAACCTGATGAGCTTTCAATTACTGTGCGTCCATCACGCGACCCAAGCTCAAGCTCTAACGAGACCCAACATTTCTTTAGCAGTTCAGCCACCAATACTTTTACGGTCAGCAAAGGTCAAACGGCAGACGGCAAGCCGATCGTTGAATTCAACGTCAATGGCCGCAACGAAAAAACAAATCTCACCGAAGGCTTCTGGAACCTGGATGTAGACAATGCCATTAACCGCGCTAAAAACGCAGGGGGATCCGTTACCGGTGCACAAACCGCTCAATGGGAAAACCTGGGCGCTGGAATCCTTAAATAAACGTTTAACTCTTATTGAATCAAGGCGTCTGGAATCCAACCCAGACGCCTTGATTCATGAATATTAATCTAATCTATCCCAGTTAAAAGCAGATCATCTGACTTAAGTGACTGGTAAAAGCTGCTGAATCAGCTCTCGCATCTCAGAACCAATCAAGATATCACGCGCCTGTTCTAAGTCTGGAGCCGCATAGCGATCATGCTCCAGCATCGGAATCTGAGCCCGAACGAGTTCATAAAGCGCTTCTGTCGCCGGAGAACAACGCAAGGGCCGTCTCAGATCAAGCGCCTGAACAGCACAGAGCATTTCAATCGCCAGCACCTGCTGTACATGTCCCAGGATCTTGAGTGCCTTATTGGCACCAATCGTGCCCATGCTGACATGGTCCTCTTGATTGGCCGAAGTCGGAATCGAGTCTACCGAAGCAGGATGCGCCAGGACTTTATTCTCTGAGACCAGAGCAGCAGCGACATATTGCGGAATCATATAGCCTGAATTCAAACCTTCAAAAGGGCTCAAAAATGCCGGTAAATCCCGGTTAAGCTTAGGATTTACCAAACGCTCAATCCGGCGCTCTGAAATATTGGCAATCTCAGCCAGGGCAATTCCCAGATAGTCCATCACCAGCGCAATCGGCTGACCATGAAAATGACCGCAAGAGATGATTTCCTGGCTATCAGGCAAAATAATCGGATTGTCAGTCACGGCATTGATCTCACAGGTCAACACTTCCGCAGCATGGGTGGCACTATTGCGGCTGGCCCCATGCACCTGAGGCACACAGCGAAAAGCATAGGCATCTTGTACTTCCAGACAATCTTCATGAGAGTCAATCATCGGGCTGGCTTGCATCCAGTTCCAGAGTAAATGGGCCGAGCGCAACTGGCCTGTGTGCGGGCGCAAGGCATGCAACTCAGGGCGAAAAGCTTCCCGTGAGCCCAGACCCACCTGAATACTCAGGGCGGCAATTAAGTCGGCTGCATTTAAGAGATGTTCAAAGCCATCCTGCACGACACAACCCAGAGCAGTCATTGGCTGGGTACCATTAATCAGCGCCAGACCTTCTTTGGCTTGCAAGGTCACAGGCTGCAAGCCCGCCCGACTCATCGCTTCGGCCGTCGCCAGACGCTCTCCTTGATAATTGACATGCCCTTCGCCCATCAGACTCAGAGCCAAATGCGAAAGCGGTGCCAAATCACCACTGGCACCCACAGAGCCTTGCGAAGGAATCACCGGATGCAGCCCCTGATTGAGACAGTCTAAAATCAGCTGAACCAGCTCTACCCGTGCGCCAGAATATCCCTGACAAAGCGTATTAGCCCGCAACAACATAATGCCACGCACCACAATCTCAGAGAACGGTGTGCCGACACCACAGGCATGGCTCAAAATTAAATTGCGCTGCAAAGTCTCTAAGTCTTCGGCTGGAATCACCTTATTTTTGAGATAGCCAAAACCGGTATTGATCCCATAGACCACCTTTTTGTCGCGAATGACCTGCTCAACAACAGCGCGGGCGGCTTCTATCCTGGGCAAAGCTTCAGGTGCCAGCGCCACCATTTGCCCTTGTTCGCTAACACGCATCACATCAGCCACACTCAGGGATTGACCATCTAATAATAAAGGGGCTATAGTCATAAAACAAACCTCCGGGAACGCCAGTAACACAGACTCTTATTAGACGGAATCTGAACAAAAAAAGCGCTTGATTTTAAGTTCATTGTAACGTGAAAGAGGAACCTAATGGCGCAGTGGACAGCATTCCTCTGTCAGGCTCATTCAACGGCCTTTATTTGGATCGGATCTAGAACCCATTGATCAGAGAAGCCTTCATTCGACGGCTCCTGATTGCTATCAACCCAAATCAACTGGGCACAAGCCAGACCCATCCCCAGACAAAACCAAAGCACAAAATGGTAAATCCCGTGATTGGTCAAGTCAAAAGCCAGACAGCCCCAAAAAGCCATTAAATAAGTCAATTGCAAGCCCTTCAAAAGGCCCGTCTGGGCCAGTCTCCAGGCAGTCAACATTTGATAGCTACACCAGGCCATCAGCCCGTAGAAACCGATCGCGCCCAACACACCTGTTTCGGCCAACAATTGCAAGGGCACATTATGGGTTTGGCCAAATTGCCCCCAGCCATGGCCGATCCAGGGAGATTCCAGAAAAGCATCCCAGGCCATCGCCCAGGTTTCCAGTCGCTGGCCTGCTGAGTGGGACTGCACCTGACCCAACTCCTGAAAACGCCGTCCGATCGTGAATAAAACCGAGGCCTCTAATAAAATTTGGCTGAGCCAGAACAAAAGCCCTAAGGCAATCGAACCCAACACAAATAAGCTCAATAAAGCCCGCCAGCGTAGTTTAGAAAACAGCAGTAGGCCAAAGGCTCCGACGGCAAATACCAGCCAGGAAGCCCGCGTAAAATTGAGAATTAAGCCCAGCAAGACGGCCAGCAACAAAGCAAACAGCGGCAAACGCACAGAAGACTTACGCAGATTCGGAATCAAAAACAAGAGACCGATTACCAGAATGCCTACGCTTTGCAAAATCTCACCATATTCGTTGGCAAATGTGCCCGGTGACAAGCGCAAAAAAGGCCCATAAAAGTCAATAATACTGGAATGGCGCCCGACAAAGGCCAATGGGTCATAGCGCCCGGCATAAAAAGCCACTTGCTGCCCAAAGCCAAAGAGCAAAGAAAGCCCACAAGAGAGACAAGCCAAAGCACTCAAGTGCAAAAGCTGTCTAACTTGATTGATACGCAAAAGCAAAAACAAAGTAAATAATTGCAAGAGACCGTAATTAAACAACAGCCGCAAACTGCTGTCGTCCTGGCTCAAGCCCAAAGCGGTACGATCCAGGGCAAAAAAAGAAGGCAATAAACACAAGACAAAAGCCAGAAAGGGCCAGCTCCACTGCCATTTCAAATAGGTCCTGGCAGCCGGGCTGTGGCGCAAACGCTCCAGCCCCCAGGCTAACAAACCGATCAAAGCGAATAACTGCGGCCCTTTGAGCGTAAACCCAATCGGCAGGGCCGTGAGAATCCCTGTAAACAGTGTCAGCATTGCCAGGACCAAACAGCTGTAGCTAGAGCCCAAACAAACAGTGATCGCCAACATGCCAGCCAGAGCCAAAATCAACCCCAGCGCCTCAGGAAAAAACAGGACTGAAGCAGACAGCCCCAGCAGCAGTACAGAGCAAAACAACCAGCCACTCCAGCGACTCAGGGCAGGCGGCAGATTTAAGTCCAGCGTCTCTGGCAGCATTTAGCCGCCAATACTGGACATCGAGCGAGCCGGGCGCTGGAAATCAGCCTGATTGATGCCGTGCCCAGCCTCTTTGTGCCAAACAATCTGCTGAATATGCTCAGCGATCAAGGCATCTGAACTGCCGTTGCGCAAGAGAATTTTGAGGTCATTTTCTTTGAGCGAAAACAGACAGGTTCTGATTTGACCATCAGCAGTCAGACGAATACGATTACAGGCCTCACAAAAAGGGGCTGAAACCGAGTTGATAAAGCCCAAACCACCGCTATCCGAATCTTGAAAGCGCCAACGTTCGGCAGGGTGCTTGCCCGCTTTGCTTCTGAGTTGTAAAGGGTACACCTCAGCGATTGTTTGGCGCAGACTATCGCCCGAAACCACCATCTGTTGCTGCCAATGATCGTCTGTCCCCAGCGGCATAAACTCAATAAAACGCACTTCCCAATCATGCTCCTGGGCCAGGCGCGCAAAGTCGACGGCTTCGTGCTCGTTAAAACCGCGAATCACAACCACATTAATCTTAATCGTCACATCAGGGAACTGGGCCAGGCTCTGAAGGCCTTCAAAAACCTGGCTCAGGGCATCACGACGCACGGCCTGAGAAAAGCGCACAGGATCCAGAGAATCCAGACTGATATTATATGATTTCAAACCAGCCTGATACAGCGCCTGAGCCTGCTTTTTTAATAATACGCCATTGGTCGTGATCGATAACCCTTCAAGCAAAGGCAAGGCTTTGAGTTGCTTGACCAGCACAGGCAAATCTTTGCGCAACAAAGGCTCTCCCCCTGTTAAGCGAATCTGGCGAATACCCAGTTCCACAAAAATACGGGCCAGCCGGAGGATTTCTTCATATGAGAGAATCGCTTCTCGATTGAGCCAGTTCAGGCCTTCTTCGGGCATACAATAAGTACAGCGAAAATTACAGCGATCCGTAATCGAGATCCGCAGTTTTTCGGCTGAGCGCCCCCACTGATCGAGCAGACTGGTTTCTGGTATGGCTGGCCCTGGCATCAAGTTTGCAAAGCTTCCTGGGCAGCCGCCACGCCAACACCCGGTGCCAACGGATGTCCGAGATCACGCAGGCTGACCTCTAAACAGCTCAAGACTCCATAAATCGCTGGCAGATCCTGATAGCCCAGATGACCGATCCGAAAGAGGCGATCGCTCATTTTGCGCTGACCTGCCCCCAGACTAATATTGTAATTATTATGCATTAATTTGAGAATATCCCCTGCTGGAATCCCATCTGGCGGATAGACCGGCGTCACACAGCGCGAAGCAATCGCATCGTCCTGGACAAAGAGCTTTAAGCCCATTGCCCGCAAGCCCTCGCGCACAGCCATTGTCAAGCGGCCATGCCGAGCTTGAATCTGAGGCAGGCCCTCTGCTTTCAAGAGCTTTAAAGAGGCCTGTAAAGCATAAAACACAGGAATCGGTGGCGTCCAGGGGTTCATGCCTTTCAGGGCATAATCATGAGCCAACTTAAAATCAAGCGTATAACACGGCAGCTCTGAGCGGTGATAAGCATCCCAGGCCCGCTGGCTGAGTGAAATCATACTTAAGCCCGGCGGAGCCATATAGGCTTTCTGCGAAGCGCTGATCACCACGTCTAGCTTCCATTGATCGACAGGCAAGTCGGTGGTGCTGAGGCTGGAGATAGCATCGACGATCGAGAGCGCATCATAATGGTGAATGACCTCAGACAGAGCTTTGAGATCATTAAGTACACCGGTCGAGGTTTCATTGTGCACCACAAACACAGCTTTAAAAGGGGCACTGTTTTTCAGTTTTTGGTCTAAAACAATCGGCTCAATCGCCTGCCCCCATTCGACACTTAAGCGCTCAGTCTCGAGGCCATAAACCTCGGTCATCTGGGCAAAGCGCTCCGAAAAAGATCCCTGGGTTAAAACCAGCACCCGATCACCAGCTGAGAATAAATTGGTAATCGCCGCTTCCATGCCCGTGGTGCCTGAACCTGAGAGACAGACTAAATCGTTTTGGGTCCGATAGAGCCACTTAATTCCGCTTTCGACTTCAGCATAAATTTGCTTCCAGAGATCTCCCCGGTGATTATGCATGGGCGCAGCCATGGCTTGCATCACCTGAGGCGGTAAGGGAGTGGGACCCGGCAGCATTAAATGTTGGGGTTTGGTATGTGGCATTTTTCCTCTATCATAAACAGAATTCACCTGCTGACTTTGCTTAATATTTAGGCTGAAGCAAGCAAACAGAGCATCATTGGCAACTATAACAAGTACACTGTATATTATACACCCCGTTAAAGTGTCACTTGTAAACTCTATCCGTTCGAATCCAGAATAAAGGCCCTCAGAAAGGCATCACTTCCATGCAACTCGCATCCAACGACTATACCCAACAGGTTCGTCCCTGGTTAGGTGAACTCTTGAGTACATTAAGGCTTGATGCTGTTTATGTCAGGGCTGAAGGCAATTTCCTTTACCCTCGTGATCAGCAGGCCATTTTGGATCTGGTCGGCGGATACGGTGCCAATTTATTTGGCCATTATCACCCCAAACTGGTAGCTTGCTTTCAAGACTTACTCAGTCAACAGGTGCCCTTTAATGCCCAGGGCACGATTCGCTCCCGTCCAGGGCAATTGGCGGCAGTCTTATCAGCTAAGCTCAAAGCTTTCACCGGTCAAGACTATATTGCGACCTTTACCAATACAGGCGCTGAAGCCGTTGAAGCAGGTGTTAAACATGCTTTGTTTGCCAGATATCAAACCCAGACCGATTTTTTAAAAAAATTCCAGCACACCCTGGCCCAGCTCAAACAACAACAGCCCGAACTCCCGGCTGAGATCGTCACTGGTTTACAACGTCTGGGATATCAGGGATGCAACGACCTGGATGCCATTTTGGCCTTTGCTTTGGCTCATAATCAGCGTGTTTTAGAGCAGACGCCGATCTTCCTGGCCCTCAAAAACAGCTTTCATGGCAAAACCAGCGCTGCACTTAGCCTGACTCACAATCCTCTTTTTCGCACAGGCAGCGCCAGCCCAAGTTTTCAGGTTGATTTTATCAACCCTGAGCTCAGTGAGTTAGAGGCGAAAATCAAATCTGCTCAAGGGGTTTTGCTTGATTTTGATCTGCGCAGCGGACAATTTCAAATGCATCCCTGGAGTCAAATTACCGCTGTGATCGCTGAACCTTTGCAAGGCGAAGGGGGCATCCAAAGTATTCAGCCAGAGTTTTTACAAGCCTGCCAGGCAGCCGCTCAGCAACATGGCTTTCCTCTGATCTTAGATGAAATCCAGTCTGGTATGGGACGCACGGGCAGCTTTTTTTATAGCGAACAAATCAAGGTCCAGGGCGATTATTATTTGCTTTCCAAAAGCCTGGGCGGCGGCCTGAGTAAAATTGGCGTCTGCTTGATTCGCGCCGATCACTACCAAATACTGTTTGGCAAAATTCATTCATCAACCTTTGCAGAAGACGAGCTCAGCGCTGGAATCGCACTGAAAGCCTTAGCGCTTTTAGACGAAGAAAAGTTGATGCAACGCGCAGCTGAAACCGGTCAGTGGCTCAAACAGGAGCTAATCAAAATAGCCAATGACTACCCACAAGTCATTGCTGAAGTCCGGGGAACGGGTCTGATGCTAGGTATCGACTTTGTTCCGCAGACAGCCAGCGCTTCTCCAGCCATTCAAATGCTTTCTCGGCAAGATCTACTGGGCTATATGCTAACCGGATTTTTGTATCATGAGCATCAGATACGCGTGGCCCCCACTTTATCCAGCCCGTTGACTTTACGTCTGGAGCCTGCCGCCACCATCACCCAGGCAGAGCTTAGCCCCTTGTTAAGTGCCCTGAAGCAATTGTGCCAGGTTTTAGCGCAAGCAGATATTTATGCTTTGACCCGTTTTCTGGTAGCCGATGACTCCGAGCTCAGCCTCGACTTCAACTGCCCAGCAACAGACTATGCCCCTCATCACAGTGACTTGCCCCAGGTTGCTTTTGTAGGCCACTTTATCCAGGCCAAAGATATGCCCCTCTGGGATCCGGGTTTTGCCCGTTTTTCGGAAGCTCAATTGCAAGCTTATCTGGAAGCGGTTTACCTCTGGTTAGATCCAGAAATCTATGACCGCCGTGTGATCAAAACAGCCACTGGCCAGCAGGTCCAACTCAACTTCATTGGGCTCTGTGCGTCTTCTTTGCAAATGCATCAGCATTTACGCGGCGATCTCGCTCCCGTTCAACTCAAACTAGAAAAAGCCCTTGAATTGGCAAAAGCCAATCACTGCCAGGCATTTGGTCTGGGCGGATACAATTCAATCGTAACAGGCAATGCCCGAGCTTTGCCCCCGGACCAGATGGCCTTAACCACCGGCAATTCGCTCACGATCGGTATGGGCTTACGCGCCATTCATCAAACCGCTGCTGAGCAAGGAATCGATCTGAGCACCAGTACCTTTGCGGCCGTGGGAGCGACAGGTAATATTGCCAGCGTCTATGCCGACCTCATGGCCAGCGAAGTTCCTCGGATTATTTTGATCGGTCGTCCCGAAGGCCAGTCCCGCTTATTAGACGTCGCTCAGCGCATCTACCGCCACGCTCTCAACGCTTTAAAGGATCATAACCCAGCTAGCGACAAGGCTTTGATCGGTGTACCTGGTGCGCTGGCTAAACTCAGTGCTGAGCAAGTGATTGATCCTGAGGCATCTTTGGAAGATAATCTTCAGCGCTTAGTCGAACTTGGAGAGGCTGCACCGATTCAGATCGCCACAGACCTGCACAAATTGAAAGAAGCTCAACTGATTCTGGCTGCCAGTAATGCCCCTGGCGCTTTGATTTACCCAGACTTATTAAGCACTGGCCCGGTCGTGATTTGCGATATCTCAGTGCCTTTAGATACCCACGCCAGCGTACTGGAACAATGCCAGAATGTACGCTTGATTCAGGGGGGTGTGGTACGTCTACCCCTCAATCCTGACTTTAAAATCGGCGGTATCCCTTTAGAGGCGGGTCTCAGTTTTGCCTGTATGGCCGAAACGATTTTGATGGGCCTGGAAGGTATGACCGAACATTATAGCTATGGTCGGATCCATCGCTGGCAAGTCGAAGAGATTCTCAGCATTGCCGATCGTCATGGTTTTCAACTGGGACGGGCCCGACTGGAAAACTCGTATTAAAACCTTATTCAGGCCGGAGTCAGGCTGGCCTGCCAGAGCGGTTGCCCTGTTGCGCTAAGGTAAGTGATGCTTTCATCAGAGCCCGAAAATACAATGAGACCACCGCTTTCGGTAAGCTCACAATGTACCGGGTCAATGAAAGTCGTCTCAGCATCGCCAGCCCAAATGGCCGCTAATTTACCATCAGCACCAATCCAGAGCAAACGGTGATTCTGACTATCGGCAATCAAGGTCCGTCCGTCATCAAAACGGCGGGCATAAGCTGGCCCATAGAGTTCATTATCGTCTGAGCCTGAGATCAAGGCCGTCCCATAAGACCAGAGAACTTCTCCTTGCGGGTTAATCTCAATCACCTGATGCAAACCTGAATCGGCGTAGAGCACATTGCCTTGCGGTGTAAAACTAACATGTTGCGGGCTCAGCACCGACTGCTGATGCTCCCAGACCACTTCATGTTGGAGATTGACTTGAATCAGACGTTGATGGCCCGCATCGGCAATTAGCATCCAGCCCTGAGGACTAAAGCAAGCCGATGTCGGCTGGGATAATGGCAAGTGGTGGTCACCCCAGCTCGCGGTGATTTTTTGCTGTTGTAGCGAGAGCTCTAAGATCCGGTCATTTCCTGTATCAGCAATCAATAGACTTTCTGAGAAATAGGAATTATATTCAGCACGAAGAGGCTGAAAAAAGCGTTCTTCCTGCTCCTGGCCAAAACCCCAGTCAACAGTCTCGTCAGAGATGCCAAAAACCTGTTGTTCGAGGGGACTAAGATAATAAATAGGCTGCTGCGGATGTTCTCGCTGCGAATGAATCGCCAGACGAGGCAAAGCCATTGCAGACTGCGTTTCAGGTACGGAGAGCTGCGCTTTCAACTCTTCATCTAATTTGGCCTGACGCTGCTCTACCAGGTCACTGACTCGCTGATAGGCCGTCGGAAATGTCTTGGCAACATTTTCAAAATCCGTATAAGACAATTCAATAAACTTACAATAAGACTGGGTTTGAACTGTGGCATTACGAGGCTGTTGCAATAGCCAGGCCATCTCACCAAATAACTCTCCTTCAGACAAACTTGCAATGACCTGATTTCCTAGAAAAACATCAACGCGGCCCTGAGCAATAAAATACAAGCGATCGGCAGATTCGCCCTGCAAAAACACTTCTGTCTTAGGTAAGAAAGCGACCGTCTCGACCTTATGGGAAAGTGCTTCAAAAAAATCTGACGGTGCCTGGGCAAAAATAGGTAGAGCTTTTAGTTTTTGCATCGCCATACGAGCTTTAATTTGCCCCATCAATTGCTGCGTTTTGCCATTGGTATAGGTTTTTACCAGTCGAGCCCGCTCAAAAGCAAGTTCACGCAGACGTTTAGAGAATTCAGGGTGATCAATCACGATCCGCAAAAAATCACGCCGACTCAAGCGCAGAACTTTTGCATCCGTTAAAGCACGTACATTGGCCGAGCGTGGCTCGGAGAGAATCAGGGCCATTTCACCGACCACATCTCCTTCTTCAAGCACAGCAATGGCTTGATTTTCTTCGCTCTTACTCACTTCTAACTGACCTGTCAGAATAAAATAAAGGCTGTCTCCAACCTGTCCCTCGTTGATCAATAGTTCATCGGCAACTAAAATTTGGCCTTGGAGTAGAGAAGCGATCCGCTCTAAGATCCCCAGAGGGGCATCTTTTAGAAAAGAGACTTGCTTTAACAGGGCTACATACGTCTTTTCCAGTTCAGCATTGCCAGTGGAAGCCAAAGGTAACGCCTTTTTGCCCTTTACTTTGGGCTTAAGCGCTTGCCTGGCACTGAGTTCAAAACCACATTGACGACAATTAGACAGTGGTTTATTGGAACCACAAATCGGACAGATACCCAGGGGCAGATAGAGAGGGTTGGGAGCCGGGCGCAGACTGGCCAGGGCATTCAAGAGCGTCTGACGATCAAGCTCTAAAATCAAATCACCATCGACCTGTTCAAAGCATTGATTGGCTTGAAGCTGAATTTCCAAATCGTCTTTGATCGCAAAAGCCAGCTCACGTAAAGCGCGTTTTTCTAAAGGTTGAGCAGCTAATGCCAATCTGCCTTTAGACTCCAAATGCGTCTCCACTTTTTCACTTAAGAGTTCGTAGATGACCGATTCAGCTTCTGGAGCAAATTTCAAAGCAGGAACCATTTGTTTTGTCGGATCTGGACGACTAGCTATAACAGAGGATTGGCTTCTTAAATCAGGAGGGGGAGGTGGCACAGAGACTGTCGGCTTAACGCTCTGAGTCGCTGACTCCATTTGCACGGCCTCAACAGATTCAGGCATTTGCGCTGCCGTTTCTGGCAAATCAGAAGCGGCAGCGTCAGGTTCAGCCCTTTTCAGTAGCGGGCGTAAATCTGGTGCTACCGGCTTTTGAAAACGACTTTCGGGCCGTGGCATCGTCTTGAAATCTGGAACGACTGAGGGCTGGTGACGGGAGCTTTGTTGCGTGTCACTTACAGCACTGGGCGCCGAACTTAAGGCCAATTGGCGTAACTCAGACTCAGTAACCAGACCGGTATCACGCAGGGTTCTATAGAGATTAAAAGGTTGGCAATAGGCTGGGTTCTCTGTTGCTGTCGCCAGCAGGAGTGGAAGACCTCCTTCTTTGATGGTATAACGTCGTACCGTACGAACCTTGTCAGATTGAATGACATGAATCACAGGGGTACGTGGACGTGGAGTGTCCAGATAAGTAGAAAATAAGAGCAGATCTTTCGCTGGCGTCAAATGCATCAGATCGACAGGCAAAGGACTATTCAAAAATAGCGATTCGCCTTTCAAATCCAATTGTTTGACTTCATTAAGAGTTGCTAGTTCCAGATAAATCAAAGCAAAACGCGGCTTCAAAAGAGTCAAATAGAGGTAGCGGGCATCAGGGGCCAAAACCAGATTGCCCAGCACACCCATCGGCAGCTCAAAAGGACTGACTTGCAGCGTTGCCAAATCTAACAAAGATAAGCTGTGACTGACGTTATCTGTGATATAAGCGGTTTGGGCCAGGCTATCAATGCTTATATTAATACTGGCATCAAAACCCGCAGGTCGGATCTGAATCAATCCCAATAGTTGATATGTCGAGAGCGAAATCAAGGATATCTGGCCTGCCCAGCGATGGATTACACATAAAAATTGCAAATCAGGACTCAAATAAAGATCATAGGCTTCGCGGGTAGGGCTGGCAATTTGAGAGCTATAGCACCATTGACTCAAAGCCAATTCGGGCTCACTGGCTCCCATCGGGCAGCTAAAGACCTGGCCACTGGCAGACAAAAAGAGTCCTTGCGGGAAAGATTCCAGAGCATGCAAACTTTTTTCTTTGCCGTCTAGCTCATTTACCAAAACCTGAGTCTGGCCCCAGGTTTTAGCTGGGCCACGTGAAGGTTCTGAACGCAAAGCAAACTGAGCCAATTCGGTTTGCTTTTGCAAGTCTCTCAAATACAATTGATCCGCTTCAATCACAATTTCCAAGCCGGCAGGAGGCTGTTGCGCTGCAATCTGCGTTTTCTCTGCTTTCTCCAAAACAAAGCGCAGGTCTGTTTCACTCAGCAAACCTTGCTTTAATAACTGGTCATGGAGCGCTTGATCACGTGGGCTGAGTTGAAAGGGCATGTGTTTTTCCTTGGGACAATCTCTGCTTTATGATAACAGTAAAATAGCCCCCCGCCGCTTGTAAAAAAACACTAAAATCCAGGCTTGTGATTTTGGCTGAGCTATATGCTGTGATAGTTTGAGATCAAAAGACTAGGAGCAATCTCATGAAAGCCTTACGCCCTTTAGCCCTTGCAATTGGCATTTTTCTGCTGAACTTAAATACCGATCCTGCAGCAGCGCAAGCCCAGAAAGTACAAAGTGTCGCCGAAGTTGATCTTCAGCAATACAGCGGAACCTGGTATGAAATCGCTTCCTTCCCTAATTTCTTTCAGCGTAAAGACTGTATTGGCACCAGCGCCACCTATACCCTCAACACCGATGGCAGCATCAAAGTTTGGAACCAGTGCTATTACCCCAATCCCAATGGCGGCTGGAAGCTAGATCGCATCGAAGGGCGTGCAACTGTCGCCAATGCCCCGCAAAATAGCCAACTCAAGGTCAGCTTTGCTGGCCCTTTTGCAGGTGACTATTGGATCCTCGATCTCGATGATAATTATCAATATGCTCTGGTTGGCACACCGAACCGTAATTACCTCTGGATCTTAAGTAGAAACCCCCAAATAGACCCTGGCACCTATGCTTCGCTGTTAGAGAAAGCCCGTGCGCAGGGATTTGATATCCGTCGTTTAAACAAAACACCGTCTCTAGCAGAAAACCAACTCTAGCCAACTTAAGTTTAAAGAAAGCACAAAAATTGAACTTAATATAAAGCTTTGTCTTGTCGTCCTCATTTGAAAAATATTTACTCATATCACACGCCTGCCTATGCCGGAAAATTAGCCTATTTCCAAATGTTGATTATCTATAGAGAGGGTATTCACAACGGAAAAGTAAGCGGCATCGCACCATGTATTCAACTGACTCAGTGTTTAATCAAGTCGTCACTTGAAGGGACATGGAAAACAAAATAGGTTAACCTATTTTGTTTATGGGGTGAAACCATTCTCTTAGCAAAAAATTCCGGATTACCTTTCACTGTCCCTATATCAGGCCCACAAACCTCTAAAACAGGTCAATTATTTTTTGAGCGACTAAACAAGTTTATTGCTGATCCCTTGTTTTTATTAAACGAAAACCAGCGCAAAGGATTTTTTATGAAGCTCATCAACGCTATGAAGAATTTCCATTTATTTCTGAAAAAATACTTGATATACAAAAGAAATTCTCTACATATCAAGCATTTA
>JBBKWI010000064.1:0-32971 GCA_037968875.1 Candidatus Sericytochromatia bacterium
ATCAATTGCGAACATACCTGGCCCCAGTCCTTTTTTGACAAAACCGGCCCGATGCGCACGGATCTACATCACCTCTTTCCAACTTTAAGTACGCCCAATAGCCAACGGGGTCAACATGCCTTTGGAATGGCCAGTGAAGGCAAAGTGGTCTATCAGCTCAATAGTGGAGCTAAGCTGGCTGCCTTAGCTGGTCCTTACTCAGTCTTTGAGCCACCCAATGTGCAAAAAGGCAATACCAGCCGCGCACTCCTGTACTTCTATTTGCGCTATCATCAAGCCCCTATTCGGGGGGGCGATTACCAGGCTCAGTACTTTTTTATTAATCGCTTGCCCTTGTTTCAAAGCTGGCTACAACAAGATCCTGTCGATGCCAATGAGCGTATACGCCACGAAAAGATCGCCAAGCGTCAGGGCAATCGCAATCCCTTTATCGATATCCCCGGCTTACTGGAGCTGATTGGCACCGAGACACTACAAAATAGCGAACGTTTGTCTAGCCAGCGCTAATCAATCAACGGAAGTCTTCTGCGTGGCTAATGGCAGAGGATGGGCTTTAAAGAAATCCCAAATCGCACGGGTGGCGTCCATATCTTGATTGGTCGGACCGACCCAAAACTCAGGCAAGGGCTCACCCCCAGGCCAGTTATGCCCAGCGCCCAGAACGGTATAGAATTTGACATCAGCTCCCTGATCGCAATGGCCATAATGCTGGCCAGTAATCGCACCCTGGGCGGGTAAGGCCTCAGGAGTAGCTTGACAGCCGTTGCGTTGAGCTAAAGTCGCCATCCAGGTGGGCACGTCCGGGAACTCGTACTCAAACATTTTGGAATCCTTGCCATGATACGGCACAATCGGATCGGCAGTACCATGAAAAGCAATCATCGGTACCGGCCGACTGGGGTGGCAGGATTTCCAGGGATAAAGATAAGATCCGCCCACGCCGCCAATGGCAGCAATACGTTCTGCACTGATACAAGACACCAGATGGGATAATCCCCCTCCATTGGAGAAGCCATTGAGATAGATCCGGCGCGGGTCAATCGTATAGCGGGCTTGCAATTGGTCGATCAAATCATTGATAAACACCCCATCCACAGGTGGGTCGTCTTGATCGACCAAACGCCACAAACGGGGCTGGCTAATACCTTCTGGGTAAACCATCAGCAGGCCTTCTTGGTCGGCAATCTCGTTCCAGTGGGTCATTTGACTCAAATGATCTGGCCATTGGCCATAACCATGCAAGCTGATCACCAGCGAAGAGGGAGATTTTTTAAGATAGGTTTTGGGCTGATAAACCAAATAGCGGCGCTGAACGCCCTGAGAAATCACTTCGCCATTGGTCATGCTCATCAAGCCAGCCGCACCGGAAATCCCCATACTCAATAAGAGCATCGCTCCTAAAACCAATCCCAATAAAATATTCATGCTTGCTGCCTTTACTTCTGATTGTGCTTGAAAAATCCTAACATGGTTTTAAGATCAGCGCAGAAAAGTATTGGCAATTCTTGACAAGAGACGCTACGTCTTTTATATTACACGCATCACGTCTCTTAGAAAAGGTATATCTGATGCAAAACGCTCAAACAGTCGCCCTGGTCACCGGTGCGTCATCTGGAATCGGTAAATCCATCGCCAAACAATTGCTACAAGACGGCATGACAGTCTATGTGGCCGCCCGCCGGATCGAGAAAATGCAGGATCTCAAAGCGCTGGGTGCGATTCCAATCAAAATGGATATCGCTCAGGATCAAGAAATTCAGGATCTGGTAACACAAATTGAAGCCGCCCATGGAGGCGTTGATATTTTGGTCAATAATGCCGGCTTTGCGATTTATGGCGCCGTTGAAGATATCCCCCTCGAAGACGCCCGCTATCAGTTTGAAGTCAATTTATTTGGTCTGGCCCGGCTGACCCAATTGCTTTTGCCTGCCATGCGCGCCAAAGGTGCTGGCAAAATTATCAATATGTCCTCGATGGGCGGCAAGATCTACACGCCTCTGGGCGCCTGGTACCATGCCACCAAACACGCGCTAGAAGGCTGGTCTGACTGCTTGCGCCTGGAGCTCGCTCCCCACGGGATAGATGTTGTGATCATTGAGCCGGGCGGTATCAAAACCGAGTTTGGCGACGTGATGCTCAGCCCATTACTGAAGTACTCAGGCAAAGGCGCTTACGCTGGTATGGCCCAGAGTTTAGCCAAAGGCACCGAGAAAATTTATGCCAATAATGCCTCGCCCCCAGAAGTGATTGCGAAACTGGTAGCAAAAGCAGTGAACTCTTCACGCCCTAAAACACGTTATGCCGGCGGTTTTATGGCCAAGCCCAGCTTGTTTTTGCGCAAATGGATCAGTGATCGACTGTTTGATAAACTGATCATGAGCATGGGCTAGAAACCTTTTACCCTGATTCAGCGGATGCCTGCTTTTGACGTGGGCATCCGTTTTCGCTTATAATACGGAACCATACAAAATCACAGTATCCATCCCGGCACTCATGACAGGAACACAGCATGTCCAATCCAATCTCCGCTGATGCAATCATCAGCATTCGCGACTTATCCAAAACCTACGATTCAGGTTTTCAAGCCCTCAAGACGATTAATCTCGAGATCAAACGTGGCGAAATTTTTGCTCTACTGGGCCCCAATGGTGCGGGCAAAACCACCTTGATCAGTATTATTTGCGGCATCGTTAACCCCAGCCAGGGCCAAATCAGCGTGGATGGCCACGATATTATCAAAGACTACCGGGAGGCGCGCACTAAAATTGGGCTGGTGCCGCAAGAGCTCACCAGCGATATGTTTGAGAGCGTCTGGAACACGATTCAATTTAGCCGGGGTCTGTTTGGCAAGCCTGCTAACCCCGCTTTTTTGGAAAAAATCTTACGGGATCTGAGTTTGTGGGACAAAAAAGACAATAAAATCATGACCCTTTCGGGCGGTATGAAACGGCGCGTGATGATCGCCAAGGCCCTATCTCACGAACCCGACATTTTGTTTCTGGACGAGCCCACAGCCGGTGTCGATGTCGAATTGCGGCGGGACATGTGGGAACTGGTGCGGCAACTGCGGCAACAGGGCGTCACGATTATTCTGACCACTCACTATATCGAAGAAGCCCAGGATATGGCCGATCGCATTGGCATCATTAACGCCGGTGAAATTACCCTGGTTGAAGAGAAAGCCGTGCTGATGAAAAAACTCGGCAAAAAGCAACTAACCCTACAATTGGATCAGCCCCTGACAGAAGTGCCCGCCAGTCTGAGTTCTTTTCAACTGGAGCTCTCTGCAGACCGCCAACAGGTGGTTTACACCTTTGACACGCAATCGGAGCAAACCGGGATCGCCGATCTGCTCCGAAAATTGTCTGAACAAGGGATCGATTTTAGAGATCTCAATACCAGCGAAAGCTCCCTCGAAGAAATCTTCGTCAAATTGATCGGAGGCAAATCATGAATATCTACGCCGTTAAAGCCATCTATAAATTTGAGCTGGCCCGTTTTTTTCGCACCCTCTTTCAGAGTATTGCCTCGCCCGTGATCTCAACCTCACTCTACTTTATTGTGTTTGGTTCAGCGATCGGCTCACGCATGACCGAAATTGACGGCATTAGCTATGCTGCTTTCATTGTGCCTGGTTTAATGATGCTCTCGATCTTAACCGAAAGCATCTCCAATGCCTCATTTGGAATCTATATGCCCAAGTATTCCGGGACGATTTACGAAATTCTCTCGGCCCCGATCTCGGCCTTTGAAATTGTACTGGGCTATGTCGGCGCAGCGGCCTCGAAGTCGATCATGCTGGGGCTGATTATTTTGGCCACAGCTCGCCTCTTTGTCGATTACCAGATCTTGCATCCGATCTGGATGCTCTCATTTTTGATCCTAACCGCGCTCACCTTTAGCTTATTGGGCTTTATTATTGGTGTTTGGGCCGATGGCTTTGAAAAACTGCAAATCATCCCACTGATGCTGATCACGCCCCTGACATTTTTAGGTGGCAGCTTTTACTCGATCCATATGTTGCCACCGTTTTGGCAAAAAGTAACGCTATTCAACCCGATCGTATATCTGATCAGTGGCTTCCGCTGGAGTTTTTATGGCCAGGCTGACGTTGCTGTGGGGATTAGCTTAGCCATGACCGCTTTATTTCTGAGTATCTGCCTGGTCACGATCTGGCTGATTTTCAAAACCGGCTATAAGATCAAAACCTAAGTGTTTAATCAAGTAATATTAAATTTTCTTGTTATTTTGATTAATTCTCTGTAAGATCAGGGAAGTAAAGACTCAGAGGAAACGCCCATGAAACCGATCCGTCAAGTCATTTTAAGCACAGTAATTGCAGGCCTCAGCTTATCTCTTGCCCAGCCACCGGCCGCCATCAGTCAGCCACAAGTCAAAGTCAGCAGCAAAGATCATGGCAAAGGTAAAGTCAAAGAATTAACAGCGACGGCCTATTTAGCTGTCGCCCCAGACAAAGTCTGGAGAACTGTCACCAATTACGGATCTTATTCCCAAATCATGCCCCGAGTCAGCACCAGCAAAATCAGTTCCCGCAAAGGCAATATGGCCATTGCCACCATGAAACTGGAACTGCCTTTTCCCTTTCAGGGAACCTGGTATACCAATCGCTATACCGAAAACAAACAAGCCGGCACCGTGAGCTGGAGAATGATCAATGGATCGATTAAAGACACCCAGGGTAGCTGGACCATCAAAGCTCAGGGTGCAGGAACCCTGGCGACTTATCAGGTGACAACCGATCTTGGCTCTCTTTTGATTCCCGGCTGGATGATTGATATGGCCAGCAAAAAAACAGTCCCCGATATCTTTGCCGGCGTCGAAAAACACGCCAAAACCCTTTAGCTGAAACAGCGAAAAGCTCTGGGCTCCTCTGTTTCAAAGCTAGCTATCTGAATAGCTCAAAAAATTCGCGATCTTACTTTTAAGCAGCGGTAAACTCAAGTCAGCTAGCCCACAAACCAGAATATTGGCGCGACCACTACCGGTCGCCACAGCCAACTCTTGCTGTAAACGCTCCTGATTGAGTGGATTGACACAGGTGATTAACATCATTTTAAGCATCTCTCTGATCTCATCACCCCCAATTTGACGCACCCGATGCACGATTTCAAAGCCCTTGTTTTTGCAAGCTGATTTTTGATCATAGGTGGTGCAAGAGACTCCTAAGAACTGATAACCAATCAGCGCAGCCAGATCAACTTCAAAATAGGTCTGCCATTGGGGCTTTCGTAATTCTAAGCCCATGCATAACTGAGCCTGTAGATCTTGCTCAGCAAAGGTTTGCTGCAAAGCACGAAAGACATGCATTTCCAGCCACTGACCATCTAAAAAACGCATCATTTCATAAAAACCAATTAAAACCGGATCAGACAGCTCATGCCAGGCAAGATCCTGTGGACTCAGCAAAAATGCTGAATCGGGAAAACAAGCCAGCACTTCAGCAAGGGACTCACCAGGCTTAAATTCTTGTAGACAAGCCACGAGTTCAGGCTCTGCTTTACGCAGGTTCTTGCGAAAGAGCTTGAGGTATTTTGGGTGTCGAATATTGTGGATGCCGGAGCAGGTCTTCATCATCATATCGCGAATATGGCGCCAGCCAGACTCTTGCGAGCTTCCCCAGAATTGCTTTAGTCGCTCCTGCACAAGCAGAGCTTGTAAAACATCAAGAGCCGCATTGAAAGTGGAATCCAATTCGGTGATTAAAGGCCGGTAGAGTTCAAACTGATGTAATTGCACCAGTTCCTGGAATGAAATTTGAATCAATGAGCGCAAGGGGCGCTGATGCAAAACCTCGCCAGTGAGATCATTGACCAACCGAAAACGGCGACCATCCAAATAAGAAAAACTCAGATCATAATCTGTCGCTTGCTCTAAAACCCGATAGGTATGCAAAGCCATGGCCTTGGTACCCCCAGAATAATTAAAGTGTATGCGGCGCCCTTGTAAATGCAAAAGCAAGGCCCGGATGTCCTGTTGAATCGAAGGGGCCATGCTGATATCACGAATCGGATGCAACCGAACGGGCACCTCAAAACGCGCTTTTAGGGCTGCCTGCACTTGCCCTGCTTGCTGAGCTGTCGAGGTCTGCTGTGGCCCACTGGCAGAGTAAAGTAGCCAGACGGTTTGTTGGGGTTGCTGATGTTCCAAAAAATAACAGGCCACCAAATAAGCAATCAGAGGATTGGTACCTATCAGTAAAATCAAATTTTCAGATTGAGAGACTCTCACAAAGTGACTCCTTGAAGATCAATGACAATGCAGACCCAAGCCCTTTGCTTAGAATAAACTGAGCTGGATTAATTTCAGCCTATCATGAGAGCGGGGGAGATGAAGTCGTTAAGCCATAGATCCATTGCAATAGCTTGATAAAGCCACCCAAAACCAGAATCACCAGAAACACGGGCCAAATCAACCCCCGTTGCTGGCGGGCCAGGGTCATGGTTTGATCGACTTTGAGCTGTACATGCTCCATTAAATTACTGGGGCTGGGCTCAGGAGTGGGCTCTGCTGTGGGTAAGACAATCATCGACTCTCCCAATGGTTGCGTGGGGGTCAGCACGATCCCATCGGCACAAGCCGACAAGAGCAGCAAACAAACAATAATAAAAAAAGCTTTCATCGGGGGGTACAGAACTCACTGTTCAAAGCTTTAAAAAGGATTATAATCTTAATTAAAAGCGCAGTCTAACAAATACATACTTGTCAGTAAAGCACAAAAACAAGACCCGTGGCAGGCACAAATTAGCGCTATTTAATCGGTCTCTCCATCAACAAACTCGTCAAGATAACTCCTGACTTGATCGCACTGGGGTGTAAGAAATCCAGCGGGCGTGTTAAAATAATAGACAAAATCGATAGGAAAAGCAGATGTCTGAATTAAGACTCTCCCCAGAGCTTCAATCCGATCTACTCAAATTAGCTGAAGACTTACAGCTTAACCCCGAAGCGTGTTTACGCATGCTGATCAATCAACATGATTTATTACAAGGGCAGTTTCAAGTCGATCAAAGCTGGGTCCAGGCTTGCAAAGAGTCCTTTAGCAAGCATCATGTCCTATTGGAGCAGTTTCAGCCCGCATGACAGATCTACGTTATCCAAGCGCATCCGAATTGGTTTATCTTAACCGACGTATTTGTGAGCAACGCAAGCAAGACTTTGGTCTGGTAGGCTTAGCTGATCTGCGTGAAGCTCTGGCCCGCCCGCAATTGTGTATTGATGGCTATGAGCCTTTCCCTGATATATGGCAAAAAGCGGGGGTACTTGTAGATTCTTTAAATAAAGCTCAGCCTTTTATTAGCGCCAACGCGCTAACCGGATTTTTTGCTGCCGATTTATTTTTACGCATTAACGGCTATTCCCTTGTCAGTCAGGCCATTGATATTGAGCAATTACAATCAGTGGCTCTACAACAAGAAACCATCCCGCAAATAGCTGACTGGCTCAAGCAACGTGTTGAAAGTGACAATAGGGAGGACAGCTTATGAGCACTGCAGCAACAGGTGGCGTCCGCTTTGGCGGAAGTGGCTATGGCCCAGAGTATATTGGCCCACAAAAGCGTCGGGTTGATAAGCATAAGGACGAAAAGGGATCGACTGATTCCCAACAAGACTTTACCAGACACAGACCAGAAGATGCCGAAGTCTTTCTTTTTACGGTCAAAGACCCCGTGCGCTCTGCTTTGGCCCAATTAATGACACTGATCAAAGTCACTTTACTTGAAAACCCAGGGTTCAATAATTCTCCTGAGGTGATCTCAGGTCCTCTGGGCTATACTTCTATACGAGCTGTTCGTCCCGTTTCCTTTATGCCCACCAAAACTATTTTTCGCCCCGTGACACGGTAGCTTATTTTGAAAATTGCGCTGATCGACTGCCCCCAAACGCCCCTCGAACTCAACTGGCATGATGTCTACTTTCCTGACGTGCCTTTCCCTATTTCCGATTTTTTGCATGACGAACCGAATGAATTACGCAACTGGCACTTTGAGTCTAGTCAGGTAGATGACGTACAAGCAGTCATCCAAGAAATCCAAAACTTTCAGCCCGTCGTTGTGGGTATCAATGATCACCAGTCGACCAATGCACTGGTCTTAGAGCGCCTGATCAAACAAATGTTTCCCCGAGCCCTGGTTTTCTTTAGCCCGACAGCGATCGCGCCAGAGCAACTCATGGACAAAGCCAATCAATCAGCCTATCGCCTGCGACAACGAACCCGTCCTGTCTCAGGCAAAATCCGCTTTCGTTCGTGTTGGTCTTTGGAAAGCTTCTTGCATGACATCCCACCTGATAACCAGGGGGATATCAAAGCAAAAATCACCCACTTAATCGAAGCTTATGAATTAGCACACTGGGCAGACCAGGTTCCCCAATTTGCTTTTGTACGTATTCTCGAAACCCTGGAAATCTTGGAAGATGCCTACCCTGCGGAGCATCCCCTCTGGGCACAGCGCAATTTGCGGCTGTTAGATGTCGGTTCTGCCCGCTGGGATTATGCCCCGGCACTCTATCAATTCTTTTCGCTGGCCTACACAGACACACCACGCCAGGTATTTTTGACCGGTATCGAGCTAGATGCCTATCGTCTTGACCAAGAAGGCTACTCTTGCGTGGATTATGCCCTGACCTATATTGATACAATAGCCAGTTTTTCACGTTATTTGAATCAAAATATTTTAGAGCATCACCCGCAACAAGCCTATGACGTGATCACCCATTTTAACCCTTACCTGATCAGCGAAAGTCATCTCTTCGGCGGCCTCCCCCTCGAGTTTTATTATCCAGACAAACTCCTGGCTTGCTTATTGAGCCTGCGGCAGCCTCAGGGCAGCCTTTTAATTACCCAGAACCAAAGCAAAGACTTTGTGGCTCAACAAGTCTTGTTTCAAGAGCAAGCGCTCAAGCCTCGGCTTGAAGGCGCCTTTTGCTCAGCACTTTCTAAGCAATACGAAGCCTTTGTTTCAGTCTTAGAAACAGAAAAAGGTGTAGCCACCTGAAACTTTTCATATCTATTCACGTCTATAGCATTACTAGTTACACAACAAGAAAGAAGGCATTTCCATGCGCCAGAGTATTAAGACCCCACTTTTGACCTTACTAGCCCTCAGTACAGCCGTCTTAGCAGCATGCGGCCCCTCCCCCAATAGCACCATTCCAGGTAACCCTGCCCAGGCTAAACTGAATGCGATTGCCATTACCGAAATTTCGTCTGATAACGCCGTTAATTCCGAAATATCACTGTCCTGGAGCGAAATTCCTGCTAGCTCAAAATCACTTAAGTTTTTCCGTCGCCGGGCCGATCAATCGATTAGCGACTCACTAGAGCTCGCGACCCTATCAGATCCCACTCGTGTCACCTTGCAAGATACTGATCCCAGCCTGGCACCCGGTGTCGAGTACGTTTATTCTATTCGTTCCGATAATGCCAGTAATATCGCAGTGGCCAGTGCCGAAAGCCCAAAAATCAGTATTATTAACGCCAATGCAATTAAGCCTTTTAAACTGAGTGAGCCCGCGACTAACGGCGCCACTTTAAAAGATCCCCTGGGCAATGGCCACCAATTCTCATGGGAAGATTCGGGTACCGGTCTTTATCACGTCCAGGTTTCCAATACGGCCGGTCAGGTCTTGTGGGGCGCGATTACACGCAACACCACCATTTCTTATGGCACACTCTCCGGCACCCAGAAGCAAGGCGCAGTGACTGGGCCTGAAGATCCAAAGCTGATTGTGCCTTTAGCATTAACCAAAAAGATTGTCATTTCTCGCCCCAGCCCCAATGCCACCCGCAACGAAGTCGCTTTCCAGGGCATTGGAAATACGGCTCAGTTTCGTATTCAAGTCTCAGCAATCGAAACCCAGCCCACCAAGGGTGATCTAGCGAGTGCCCGTTCGATCGCCATTCGCAAAGCCGAAGAAATTCGCTTTATTGCTCAGTAAACCGATCGTTTTCGCTTAAATAACAGCAACAGCCTCTCTCAGTAATTAAGTCTGAAAGAGGCTGTTGGCTTGGATATGGTTTGCTCCAGCTTAAAAAATCTAAAGGTAAGCGCAAAACAGGTCAGCTACGGGTTAGAATTGAGTATGACTAAAGTAGAGACACACAAGAAAGATGGCGCGTATGGAGATCTTTGAGCCCCTTAGGACTCGACATCTGCTGCACCCGCTCTTCCATTTTTTTGATCGAAGCTCACATGTTCTCAAGATATTAACTGCACTCTCATTATTGGCAACTGTGGTTTTCTTTGATTATATTACAGGCACTGACATTCAGTTTTTCATCTTTTATGCTGCCCCGGTCTCTTTTTCGAGTTGGTTTTTGTCTCGCCGCTCTGGCATGGCAATGGCACTTTTGTCGGCCTGGATCTGGTGGTTTATTAATGTCATGGCATTAACGGCCGACCCTTATATCTTCCGGGTTTCGCTCTGGAACACCAGTATTCGTTTGATCTTTTTTGTGGGACTGGTTATCATTATCGGCGAAACTCGGGAGACCCACTATAAGCTTCTAAAAATGGCCACGACAGACCTGCTGACTCAGCTCAAAAATCGACGCGCCTTTTATGAGCAATTTGATATTGAGCAGTCTCGTGCCCAACGTGAAAAGTCTGCTTTAAGTGTGATTTATCTGGATTTAGACAATTTTAAATACGTTAATGATCACTGGGGGCATCCAGTCGGAGACCACTTATTACAGGTGCTATCACAATGTATACACGACGCCTTGCGCAAAACAGATGTCGCCGGTCGTCTCGGCGGTGATGAATTTGCGATCTTACTTCCGAGCACTCCCCCAGAGGCAGCCATGCATGTCGCTAAGCGAATTCAAGCTCAGCTCAATCAGTGCATGCAAGCCAATGAGTGGCCTGTCACAGTCAGCATGGGCGTAGCCTCCTTTTCCGACATTCACTATTCGCCGTCGCAAATGCTAGAAAAAGCCGATCAATTGATGTATCAGGTCAAGCAGGAAGGCAAAAATAAAGTCCTGCAAAAGATCTACGCCGGTTCACCAGCCCCGTAAATTAAGACCTGAGGCTGTTCGCTAAACTGAACTCCACGATACATGCGCCCCGTATTAAAAGGCATGCTCCACTCTCCCTGGGCATTGACAACAATCAGCCCCCCTTGACCGCCCAAATTTCCCAGGCGAGCCAGAGCATCTGCTGCGGCGGCTTGTAAGCTCACTTGTTGATACGCCAGACGCGCAGCCAGATCATAAGCCAGAACCGCTCGCATAAAATACTCACCATGCCCCGTAGCCGAAACGGCACAGCTGGCATTGGCATAGGTGCCGGCACCGATCAGAGGCGAGTCACCCACCCGCCCGAAACGCTTATTGGTCATCCCCCCTGTAGAGGTCGCTGCAGCCAAATGCCCTTGCTGATCGCAGGCCACAGCTCCAACCGTGCCAAAGCTTTTCTCACTGGCTCCCAAACCATGATCCAATGCGGTTGTATCTTGATCTCGAATTTGTAAGAGTTGCTGCCAACGGTAGTCTGAGTGAAAATAATCGGCATCAGCAAAGGCACAGCCCTGCTGTCGAGCGAAGTCTTCGGCACCTGAACCGGCTAATAAAACATGCGGGGAATGCAGGAGCACTTCACGTGCCAGTTCAATCGGGTGACAGACCCCCTGAACCCCGGCGATCGCTCCGGCTTGCTGATCATGACCGGTCATCACGCAGGCATCCATTTCCTGGCGGCCTGCGTGGGTATAGACCGAGCCGCGCCCGGCATTAAAAAGTTCGCAGTCTTCGAGCACCTTGACGGCGGCCGTGACCGCAGCCAAAGCAGAGTCACCTGATTGCAGTAAGTCATAACCCGCTTGTAAAGCTTCACTTAAGCCCTGACGGGCTGCCGCTTCGCGCTCCGCAGACACACGCCCTTTAAAGAGCGTGCCTGCTCCACCATGCACCAAAATCACGGGCATTGATGGCTGAGTCTGGTGCAAGGCTTACCAGTCGCCTTCGCTATTGTCGTAGGCATTGGCTGTAATTTTACGTGATTTGCCATCTGGATTCAGAATAAAAAGATCATAGCCTTCTTTGATCTCAGGATCAGGCCAGGCCGAAAATAAGATCTGATTGCCCTGACGTGAAAAAATGGGGCCGAATTTTGCGATCTGATCACGGGTTAAGCGCTGCAAGCCTGAACCATCGCGATTGAGTACATAGATCTCGTTCTCAGCGCCATCGCGATTAGAAGAGAAAGCAATTTTTTGACCATCATTAGACCAGGATGCTGCATAGTCATCTTTGGGGTGTTTGCTTAGATTGATGACCCCTGAGCCATCGGCCTGCATGCGATAGACTTCATTGTTGCCATCGCGATCCGAGACAAAGACCAACTCTTTGCCATCAGGAGACCAGGAAGACGCCGCGTCACCAGAGGGTGAGCGGGTCAGGTTTTTTAAGTTTTTACCGTTAATGTCGATTGTATAAATTTCATCATTGCCATCACGATTTGAAGTAAAACTGAGGGACTGACCATCAGGCGCAAAGTCAGGATATTGATCATCCCCAGCGTGATTGGTAAGACGCCGTAACTGGCTGCCATTGGCCGCCATCAAATAAATCTCCCGATTGCCATCGCGCTCAGAAACAAAAGCAATTTGACTGCGATCCATTGACCAGGAGGGCATCATATCGGCTGCCGGGTGACGCGTTAAATTGATCGGCTGGCTACCATCGGCATTCATAATATACACATCGTGATTGCCATCGCGATCTGAGCTAAAGATCACTTTACCCAGATTAGGAGAATCGTCACCGGGTCGTTTTTGAGGGCACCCTGTCAAAACACTTAAAGCCAATACGGCACTCATTAAGATCGAAAACTGTTTCACCATCTTACTCCTATGCAGTCCATTTGTTGGGTATTATATCAGCTCTTGAAATAGATCAGCAGCCTCAGCAGGGCCTTTAAATGTCGAGATTGAAACAAAAAAACAGCCCCGCCTCGAAAGTATCCCGAGAGCAGAGCTGTTTTAATTAAACTAAATCTTTAGAATTGGAAGCGCAGGTTCAATTGGCCACCGACATCACCGAAGATCATGCTGTCTTGTGCCAGCATATAACGGGTATCTTTGTAGCCAAGCTCAACTGAGAAGAGGCTGAAGGCTGGGATATTGACGCCGAGGAAGGCATCATTCTTCCACTGAATATTGTCAGCAACACCAGCGGTTGGTGCAATAAAGTAGGTAAAGGCGTTACGGCCAACCAGACTAAAGTAAGGACCAATTGGGATTTCTAAGTCAACCCGACCGCGAGGACCGTGATTGGCATAGCTATAGTTGGAACCTAAGAGCTGCATGTAATCATAACCGGCACCAATAGTCAGACCGATATCTTCAGCAGAACCCTTCATTTTCCAGATCAAGCCACCACCAGCGGTTGCACGAGAATCTAAACGGGTGGTAAAGGCATTGCCGTTGGCATCGACTTTATCAGCAGTAAACGATCCAGGTCCAACGTTCAGCGGATCAAAGAACATCATATCGCCATGTAAATCAATACCGAAGTGGTTCCAATCACCTGCATTCAGGAATGTCCAATCCAGGCTGGCGTTAGGACCATAAATGAATCCAGCAGTAGTTTGAGTGGTGTCTGTGTAAGAGGTTTTGAAATCGCCACCCAAACGCAGATCAACCGGCTTGTAAGGAACTTTCGTCGCTTCAGGCATGGGTGTTGCTGTAGGTTTAGGAGTTGGTTTTGCTGTAGGTACAGCAGTCGGAACGGGTGTTGGGGTTGCGCTCAAAGGCAGCAGATAAGTGTCAACGTAACGGATAAATTCACGAACCGTTGCAGCTGTTTCGTAGCGGGTCAGACGACGTCCACCCCGGAAGGTTTCGTCAGGGTAGCCATCCATGATTTGATATTTATCAACAATATCGGTGACAGCTTTGGTTGCCCAGTGATCAGCAGGCAGGTCAGTCAGTTTTTCAGCACGTGAACGACGTGTTAAAACAGGCTTAGAACCCTGGCTTTCAATCAAGACGAAATAGTTATAGAGTTCAAAGGCGATTTCATAGCGGCTAATAGGCTCATCACCCATAAAGCGTTTGCCAGGCATAGGCTGCATGATACCGTAATCGTTAACTACAGCATCAATCATGGTTGCTGTGCTTTCGTCAACGTCAACCATATCGGTACGGGGGACATCTGACATTTGTGCCAGGTTTTTACCTGAAACGGCTTCCATTTTTTTGACGGCGCGATAAAAGACTTCGGCCAATTCTTTACGAGACATCAAATCATTGCCTTTGAACATATTGGATGTTTTGGGCATCATGATTTCAAGTTCTTGAACCAATACACGAACGGCATTGTAAGCCCAGTGGTTGGTGGGAACGTCAATCAGATCTGACATTTGGGCAGCAATTTGAAAAGATTCATTATTTTCTGCGGCAAAAGCAGGGCTAAAAGCTAAAGGTGCGGTAGCCAGCATAGAGCTAGCTAAGGTGAGAGACATTATTTTTTTATTCATTGCGGTGATTATTCCTCCAAGTTGTAGAGCCGATATTTATTAGCCAAAGCTGAATTTCATTCGGACTCGATTTAGCAATTCTACTGTATAAAAACAGCGTTGGGATCGATTCATATTAAATTTTGATCATATTTTAACTTATTAATCTATGAAGAGTCTTAATAATCCAGTATACAGGTAAGTCTGCGAAAAGCAATAAACATAAAAGATTGCTGCCATTTTAGGCCCTAAAATTTAGCCCACAGGCAGCTAAAATTTTTTGATTACTTTTTAATACATTGCTTTGACAATTTGACAATCTTTGTAGACTGGCTTTAGGCACAAACAACATTTGCCTAAATGATGTGTTAAAAATAGAGCATTATGAAAACCCATTTGAAGCGATTTTTTGAAGCTGTTTTGCAAGCGCGCTTGCTCGTTCTGGTACTGACTTTGATCTGGTCCAGTTTGTGTCTCTGGCAAGGAAGCAAAGTCAAAACTGATTTTTCAATCGAGCAATTTTTCCCGGTCCATAGTACACAGCGGCAAATTTTTGAAAGCCATAAGCAAGACTTTCCCTTTGAAGATAATCAAGTTGTCATTTTTTGGCATGAAGCCCAACTAACATCCGGCTCACTGGCAGCCATGACTCGCTTGACTGAGGCTCTGCAATCTCAGGGACTCGAAAATGTCCAATGGTTCGGAAATACCGAACATCTGCGTTTTTTAGAACTGCCCTTGATGACGCTCCCGCAATTGAGCCCGCTCTTAGCAGAGATTCGCCCCCCTAATATCTCAGCCGCTTTGCAAGTCTGGCAAGCGGACCCGCTCTATCAGCAGCGCTTATGGAACGCCGACCAAAGTACTTTTATTATTAGCGCTTTTGTGCCCAAACCCCTAAATAACGGTGAGGGCCGGGGCCAGATTGAGAGCGCCTTGCAGCAAGCGATAAGCCAAGTACAAGCGAGCTACCAGGGAGCTTATCAGATTGTTTTAAGCGGAGTGCCTATGATTCGGGCTCAGTACTTACGCTACCTCAACCAGGAACAAGTGATTTTTCTGGGCGGGGGTATTTTGCTTGCTCTGGGCGTGATGTTTTTGTTTTTTCGTAATCTCCCCCAAACCCTACTCTGCTTAAGCGCCATTATTCCGGCTTACCTCAGCATCCTGGGCTGGATGGGCTATATGGGAAAGCCCTTAACAGTATTGAGCTCGACCCTGCCCTTGATACTCTTATTGGTCGGCTTAAGTGACACGATTCATATTCTGGTACATTTTCGTAAATATGCCGAAAAACTCAGCCGCCACGAAGCGATTATTAATACCTTTCAAAAATTTGCTTTGCCCTGCTTCTATACCTCTCTAACTACTGCGATCGGTTTTTTAAGTCTGGTCAGCACGGGCATCGAAATCATAGTTGATTTTGCTATTTTCACAGCAGTCGGTATTTTTCTGGTCTATATTTTTGCAATGCTACTCTTCCCGGTTTTGCTTTCGTTTTTCAAAAGCGAGGCCTTTAATTCGAAGGGCTTAAATGCGTCCTGGATGACAACAACAGTCAGCACCATCGGCTCTCTTGCACAAAAGCGAGCCGGTCTCTGGCTACTTGCTAGCTTTGCCGTGATTGCTTGCTCAGCGTATTGGGCACGTCAGATCCCGGTCAATGCCTATTTAGTCGATGGTGTTCGTGCTGGCCACCCCCTCGCTCAAGATCTGAAATGGGTAGACCAGCAGGGCTTTGGCCAATTTCAGTTGGCACTGTATTTGCAAGATCCTGAGAAAGATCTCAGCGATCAAGATCTGCTCGACTGGACTGAAGCCTATGAAATGAAATTTTTAGCAGACCCACTGGTGACCGGCAGCATCTCGCTCAACCGCAGACTACAGGGGCTTGCTCAGCGCTTTGATCGCCCCCCGACACTGACACAAGTCACACAACAGCTGCGCCCCTTCCCGGCCTTGACGCGCGATGTCTGGAACCCAGAGGCTCACAGTGCGCAAATCAGTTTAATCGTGCGTGACCAGGGCTCCCTGAAAATGCAACAACTGGTCCAGGCGATTGAGGCCTACCTCAAAACAAATCCTCCCCCAGTCCAAGGCGCGCATTTAACAGGCACGGTGCATATGGCTCAGGAGTCCTTTGATCGCACTCTAGAGGGTTTTATTAGCAGTATGCTCTGGGCAATTGGCTTGATCTTTATTTGTATGTTTTTTTTGCTGCGCTCTCTGCGTTACTCGTTACTGGCTATGCTACCCAATCTCTTGCCGATGTTTGGCTTATTGGCCAGTCTGTATTTATTTAAGTATCCTTTAGAACCAAGTACGGTACTGGTCTTTTCAATTGCCTATGGGCTAGCCGTTGACAATACGATTCATTTACTGAGCTTATTTCAATCCTATCGAGAACAATCAGAACCCCCTAAGCGAGCCCTCGATCTTGCTCTGGCGTCAGGCGGCAGAGCCATGTTGATTACAGCAGTGGTACTCGCCAGTGGCTTTGCAGGCTTAATGCTAACCTCATTTAAGGCCTTGTTTTTGCTCGGGCTCTTGATTACGCTCTCGCTACTATATGCAATTATTGGGGATCTGCTGATCTTACCCGCAGGCATCTCTTGGTTAAGTAAAGATAAACAAGCGGGAAAGAATTCTTAAACAAAACTTTAATAATCTCTTGGTTTTTAACGAAAGTTTTCTTAAAAAACACAGACAATAGTATTAACAAGTAGATGTATTTAGAGAGAGGCCCGATTATGAAAAGCACAACGCGTTATTTGCTAACGCTCTTATTGCTCCTGCCCTTGGTAGCCTGTGGCGGCCAACGCAATCCTCTCTCTATTGAAATCCCCAACTATGACCCCAGTCAGGGCAATACCTACCAACCGGCTCCAGACACCCATGGTTATCAACCCACGCAACCCGGAACTATCGCCAGCAGCCCGACCTTCACAAACATGAAAAACGTCTTTTTGCGTGTAGATCCCGAAATTGGCGTCATGATCAATCACATGACCGGACGCTTAGAGCCCAAACGCAGCGGAGATCCCGTGATTTTTGACGATGTCAAATCATTTATTTTCCATGTTGGCCAGGGTGAGCTTGAAATCGACGAAGAAAATATCAGCCGCTTAAAAAATAAATACACATTTAACTTCCCTGACAGTCCGATCAAAGACGTGAAAGTTGAGTTTTTACCCGGCCGGATTAAAATGTCTGGCAAAATGAAAAAGCTGATTTGGGTCCCCTTCTCAATGGAAGGCACAGTCAGCCCCACACCCGATGGAAAAATCCTCTTAACCCCCAGCGATATCCGTACTGCAGGTATTCCTGTGAAATCGATGCTGAGTCTCTTTGGACTAACCACTTCTAAACTGATTTCAATCAGTGCTGAACGCGGCTTGTATTTTGAAGGCAATAATGTAATTTTGGATCCCGGCACACTTTTCCCTCCACCCAAGCTAGATGGTGCCGTGACCCGCGTCGAAGTCTTACAAGGCAAAATGCGTCTCTATATGCAAGGGCGAGAAAATATCCCTCAACGTGTGGCACCTGACCTGTCAGCACGCAATTACATGCATGTCTTCGGCGGCAATATCTTGATTATGAATGAATTGCAACGGGGAGCAGAACTACAAATGGTAGATATGCAGCCCAATACGCCTTTTGACTTCTATCTCGGTGAGTACAAGCGCCACCTGAGAGCTGGCTATGTCAAAGTCGTTAATGATCAGGGTAGCCTGATTACCCTGATGCCTGACTATACGCAACTGGGCAAAGGCGATGTCTGGGATCAATACCCCGGTGGTCAGCCCAACTTACGCCCTTATAGCAGCAGCCAATTCCAGGGCCGCTAAATGCTCAGTCCAGCGGAGCAAGTCTTCCGTGTCGCCTTAAGCCATTTTGTTGAAATCGGCGCCCGTCGTTTTCAGCATTTGCAAGCCCATTTTGGTTCAGCAGCAGCGATTTGGCAAGCCTCAGAACGCGACTTAGCCAATACTCCACAATTCTCTGCCAAGCTCGCCCAAAAACTGGTCAGCTTTCGGCAAAAAAATCCAGCAGAGCAAATTTACGAGGCCACACTCAAGCAAGGACTTCAACTGCGTTTTCTCGAAGATCCAGAATACCCAGCACTTTTAAAAAACATTTATGATCCCCCCCACACGCTTTATTGGCGCGGACAAGCTGCCACCTGGAAGCAACTCCAGTCAGCCGTTGCCGTGATTGGCACCCGCCACCCCAGCCAGTACGGCGCCCGGGTCACGCGCGAACTCAGCCAGTTTCTAGCCCAACACCAGATCCCAGTTATTTCAGGCATGGCACTTGGGATCGACGCTATTGCCCATCAAAGCTGCTTGCAAGCGGGCGGTCTGACCCTGGCTGTTCTGGGCTCAGGTCTCTTACGTCCTGGGCCTCCTAGCAATCGCAGGCTCTTTGATCAAATCGCTGAACAAGGCCTGGTGATTTCTGAGTTCCCCCCAGAATACCCGGCCCAGCCCTGGACCTTTCCGGTGCGCAATCGCATCGTCAGTGGTCTGGCGCAAGTGGTGATCGTGGTTGAAGCAGGCCTCAAGAGTGGCACCTTAATTACTGTCGACTGCGCCAATGAGCAAGGGCGTGACGTCTTCGCTGTACCCGGCTCTATTTTTTCAAGCCAAAGTGCAGGAACCCATGCCTTAATTCAGCAAGGCGCTCAATTATTATCAGAACCGGCCCAATTGCTGGACTTAGTGCAGGGACACCCCCCTTCAGAAAGCCCTGCAGCAAGCCCAGCCTTACCCCCTATAGACTTGACAAACGCCGAGAAGCAGGTTTACCTAGTACTCAGTGATGATCCAATCCATGTGGATCAAATCAGTGTGCAGAGCGAACAAAATGCGCGGGATGTCCTGGGTATACTCACACTATTAGAACTCAAAGGGCTTGCCGAACCTCTACCCGGTAAGCTATACAAAAGAAAACCGTAATAGCAATATAAGCATAGCGAGCAAGGATCCGGGAATGGCTGCCAAAGCAAAAACAAAAACGACGCAAAAATCTGGAAATCTGGTGATTGTAGAATCACCGGCCAAAGCCAAAACGATCGAAGGATATCTGGGTAAAGACTTTAAAGTGGTGTCCTGTTATGGGCACATCAGAGACCTGCCGAAAAACAACCATGCCATCGATATTGAAAATGGCTTCAAACCAACCTATGAAGTCTCCGCAGATAAAAAAGATGTCATCAAGGATCTCAAGAAGCTCGCCAAGGGTGCCAACCTAGTCTATCTAGCAAGTGATGATGATAGAGAAGGAGAAGCCATTTCGTGGCATCTCAAAGAAGCCTTAAATCTCAAAGAACATGAAATTCGACGGATTGTTTTTCGCGAAATCACCAAATCAGCGATCTTAAAAGCGATCGAAAACCCACGCGTCATCAATGATGACCTGGTCAATGCCCAACAAGCTCGCCGTATCCTCGATCGCCTGGTCGGCTTTGAGCTCTCACCATTGCTCTGGAAAAAGATCAAAGCAGGTCTTTCAGCCGGGCGTGTACAATCTGTCGCAGTCCGCATTGTCGTCGAACGTGAGCGTGAAATCGAAAAGTTTGACCCTGTTGCCAGCTTTCGTACCCAGGCCTGGCTCCAGGTTGCCAAAGACAAAAATCTACGCGCTGAGCTGAGTAAGCGCTTTAAAACCCTGGAAGAAGCCCAGGCCTTTTTAGAAGCCTGTGCCAAAGCTAGCTTCACGATTGCCGACCTCAAAATCAAAGAAGGTAAACGCAGCCCTTCAGCTCCCTTTACCACTTCGACCCTACAGCAAGAAGCCAGTCGTCGACTGGGTTTCTCGGTGGCCCGCACCATGACAATGGCCCAGCGTCTCTACGAAGCCGGGCATATTACCTATATGCGTACGGATTCACTCAATATGTCTGAAGAGGCTCTTAATAACGCTGCTCAGGAAATCACCACCCAGTACGGTAAAGAATTTCATAAATCTCGCCGTTTCAAGACCAAGTCTGATTCCGCTCAAGAAGCTCACGAAGCGATTCGGCCCACCAATTTCGCAGTGCATACAGCCGGCAAAGATAGCGGCGAGGTCGCACTCTATGAGCTGATCTGGAAGCGGGCGATTGCCTCTCAGATGAGTGAAGCCCGGATCGAAAAAACGACGGCTACGATCAGTATTTCGACGCGTGATGAAAACCTGAGCGCCAGTGGCGAAGTGATTCGTTTTGAAGGCTTTTTAAAAGTTTATCGCGATCATGTCGACGAAGACAAAGAAGAAGCCAAAATGTTACCCCCGCTGAATATTGGTCAGGATCTCCCCCTTGAAACCATGATTTCACGCGAAACATTCACGAAGCCCGCTGCCCGCTATACAGAAGCCAGCCTGGTCAAGCAATTAGAAGAACTGGGCATCGGACGTCCGTCAACTTATGCTCCCACGATTTCAACAGTCCAAAAACGAGGCTATGTGATTAAAGAAAGCCGCGAAGGTAAAGATCGCAGCTTTCAGGAACTGACCCTCAAAAATGGCAAGGTCAACTTACTAGAACAAAGCGAAACATACGGCAGTGAGAAAACCAAGCTTTTCCCCACTTCTCTGGCCAAAGTTGTGACCGACTTTTTGGTTGAGTATTTCCCGAATGTGATCGACTATTCTTTTACCGCTCAGGTCGAAAAAGAATTTGATGATATCTCACAAGGCCGCAAAGCCTGGAACCAGATGATCGCCGATTTCTATTTTGATGACTTTCATCCCAAAATCCAATCCACCCAGGAGATCGATCGCTCTGAAGTCAGTGGCGCCCGTGAACTGGGAGCAGATCCCAAATCAGGTAAACCAGTAATTGCCCGCATTGGTCGATTTGGACCGATTGTACAGATCGGCAGTGCCGAAGACGAAGAGAAGCCGCGCTTTGCTCCTCTGGACAAAGAACAATATCTCGATACAATCACCCTGGAGCAAGCTCTCGAGCTCTTTAAATTACCAAAGTCGCTGGGCGAATATGAAGACTACCAGGTCATTATTGGCAAAGGTCCTTTTGGTCCTTACATCAAATACAAAGATGCTGACAAAGATAAATTTGTCTCCGTGCCCAAAGAAGAAAACCCGATGTCGATCAATTTAGCGCAAGCGATTGAATTGATCGAAGCCAAGCGCAAAGCGGATGCTGAACGCTTTATTAAAGGTTTTGACGAAGATCCGGATATCCAGATTTTAAAAGGCCGTTGGGGCCCTTATATCAAAGCCGGTAAAAAGAATGTACGGGTGCCCAAAGACGTGGAAGCCACCGACTTAACCTATGAGCAGGTCGCTGAAATGGTTGCCGCTGCACCTGAAAAACGCAGTCGCAAAGGCGCGGGTAAAACAGCAGCTAAACCAGCAGCTAAAACCAAGGCCAAAGCCGGTGCGAAAAAAGCCACAACTAAAACGACGGCTAAAAAAACAACTAAAGCAGCAGCCAAGCCCAAAGCAGCGGCCAAGCCTAAAGCAGCGGCCAAAAAGAAAAAAACAGACTCGGCTTAAAAGGCTTTACGGCCTGATATGCTTTGCTCTTCCTGAGCGGCTTCATTTGCTGAAGCCGCTTCAGGTAAACCTGGCTCAGAATCTTCCTCAGCAGTAGGCCCAGCACCAAAAAAACTGGCATCGGGTCCTTGTAATAAGTAGATCCCAATCAACGGCCCACAGGCGCTTAAACTAAACCCCAACAGACAAAGCAGACCCAAACGCTGTAGCAGTATTAAACCAGGCATTATCTTTGCTCCGTCATAAAATAGGCTGAAAGCACATCAATCAGACTTAAAAAGAGCAGCATGCCGCCCCATTGAGAGCGCGTGACATACGGGTCTGTCAAATCACTAAAACCCAGAAAAGCAATGCCCAAATAAGCGGCTAAAAAACCGCTGCCGATCAGAACGCCTTCGGGTGTCGCCCGGTAAAAGTGCCCGGCTCCCGGCACTACCAAAGACAAAGAAGCCGATAAAGGCGGACTAAGAAAACGTTCCACTGGTGGGGTTCCCAGCAGTGTCAGGGCCATCTTATTACAACCCAGCGCCAGATTAGAGCCCAGACTCAAGGTTTCTACGCGCACGACCTCCGGGGGCTCTCCTGCTGATAACCAGATCGCAGACAGCTCGGCATTCGCCGGAGCCCCCCTGGCACCATTCCCCGCTTGCAAGCGCAACAAAACAATTTGCTCTGCCTGGGGAACTTTCTCAAATGCTTGCTCCCAGTCATTCTGCCATTCATTACCACTGGTCAATTGCCCTAAGACATACCAATCCGGCAAAACCTGATAAGCCCGTGAACGCTTAAAAACATCATAAATAGCTTGAGAGCAAAGGGGTTCCAGCTCTTGATTCTGAATCACCGGGAAAACAGCCAATACAGGCTCTTTGCGGATCAGCTCAGCAGCCAGTGCAAACGGGCAAAGCGTCATCACAAAGCAAATCGCTAAGATCAAGCTCAGAGCGCGCTTAGCCGCTCCCATTTAATCCTGTGACTTCGGCGGCTGCAGCTTGGTTTTGCGCAGGGCTTGCGAAGCCGACTCCAATGAAGGTAAAGGCTGATCCTGGCGCGCAGCGCGTAAGTTTTCCTCACGGATTTCGGCAAAGACTTCCTGGCGATGAATACTGACATTGCGCGGCGCAATAATCCCCAATTTAATATGGTTATCGCGGATCTCAAGAACTTTAATCTCGATCTGATCACCAATCATAATACTTTCATTGATTTTACGACTCAGTACCAGCATCAGACACCTCCTCAACAAAAGCAATTACAGGAAAACGTACAGGGTAGTCACTGCCTTCTAAAACAACCTGGCGGCCTTTGCCCGTCGTTTTATTGAAAATCAAGGGCCCCAGTAAATTGGCTGTCATTTCCAGGGGATTCTCAGGCACCGTCATCAGCACCAAAACAAAAGCATCTTCACTAGATGATAAAGCCAATAGACGGGCGTCTTCCTCACTGAGATCGAACTGGTAATTATCTACTAGACAGCCCGGTTCCATCACCAAAAAAGCAATCTCTTGATCGCGTGTCGAACGCAGCCAATAAAAAGGAGTCTGGGGGTCGTAAGCCGAAAGCTCAAACTCCAATTGCTCCTCAAAGCCCAACAGGCCTTGCTCAATAAAGCTCAACAGCCGTGTTTGCAACGCAATATCTGGGTCTCCACTGACATTTGTCATGATAAACTCTCCTCATGCACATGTTCTAAATCATCAATATCTGAATGACCTTCAGCTAAAGCCAGGTAAGAACGGGCTATTGCATCAAATTGGGTAGTCAAACGCGCATCAATCTCACCGGCCTTGGAGGAAATTCGACAAGAGCCCAGTGGCACCTCAGGATCCGGATCAATCACAATCTCCAGAGCCAGATCCTGAATCTGGTTGAGCGAAAAATGGAGTAAATCGACATCTTCGGGATTAACGTAAATATGCACATCAACCCGTTGCCCCAATCTTTGCAGGGCATCCTGAACCACCCGGGTCAAGACCTGCTCGTTAATGATCGGCTCTAATTTCAAAATCCGACGCACAATTTCCAATACCAAATGCACCAATTCTTGCTCCGCTTGCTCCAATAAATCGGCCCGTTGCCCCAGAGCGGCCTGGATCACCGCTTGAAAATGAGTGAGAGCAGCTTCTAGCTTAGCCTGGCCTTCGGCCTCACCCCGCTGAAGCCCCTCCTGATAAGCCTGCTCTTCCATCTGCCGGACTTTTTGGCGGGCTTCATTAAGCAAGCTAATCGATTCCTGGCGGGCTTCTATCATCATGCGTTCAGCTTCTTGCTCGGCAGCCTGTAGGCGGGCCTGCAACTCAGTATCGAATTGGCGTTGTTTTTCTTGATCTTGACGCACTTGCCTGGACTCAGGGCTCTGGGCCTCGGCAGGGTTACGGCCCAAACGCAGCGGCTCGGTTTCGATCTGGATCTGCTTGTAGACACGGGCTGACTCAGATGACAATATCTTCACCACCGTGACTAATCACGACTTCTCCGGCTTCTTCCAGACGACGGATCACATTCACAATTTTTTGCTGGGTTTCTTCAACGTCTTTTAAACGCACAGGCCCCATGGCTTCCATATCGTCGCGTAACATCGATGAGGCCCGCTCAGACATATTCCGGAAAATTTTGATCTGAACTTCTTCGCTAGCGCCTTTAAGCGCCAGAGCCAAGTCTTTGGTGTCCAGTTCTCGCAATAAGCGCTGAATACTGCGGTCGTCCAGAATAATAATATCGTCAAAGACAAACATCAATTTTTTAACGGACTCAGCCAGCTCTGGGTCAAAGCGCTCCAGGTTCTCGATAATATTGCGCTCGGTACTGCGATCGACGCGATTGAGAACCTCAGAAAGGCTTTTGACCCCACCGACAAAAGCCCCCGGATCTTGCTTGAGCACCGACGAGAATTTAGACTGCAGAATCGACTCAATATCCTTGATCACTTCCAGACCAGCCCGTTCCATGGTGGCCATGCGGGTCGCGACTTCGATCTGCAGATCCTGATTCATTTGAGATAAGACCACACCGGCTTGCTCCGGCTTGAGATAAGCCAGAATCAAAGCAATCGTTTGCGGATGCTCATTTTGAATCAGATTGGCGACTTGCACCGGGTCAGCCTTACGAAAAGCTTCAAAGGGCAAAGTCGAGTTCTCCCGCATGCCATCGAGTTTGGAGATCACACGCGCAGCTCGGTTTTCACCAAAAGCTGTGACGAGCAAGTTCTGTGCATAGCCTTCTCCGCCCATGGCGGTTAGTTCATTGGTATGGGCCAATTCATAGAACTCTTCTAGCACCTGATTTACAATCGTATGTTCCGTTTGACGTGCAGCAGCGATCTCGATCGCGATTTGCTCAACTTCAGATTCATCGAGGTGCCGCAAAATAGAGGCGGCCATCTCAGGGCCCAGGGCAATCAAGACCAGGGCCGCTTTGCTTTTGCCAGCCAAATCAGACGATCGCAAAGGCTTATCCGGGAAACGAGAATCGCTCATGAGGAACTTTCCTGCATCCAGAGGCGCAATAAGCGCGCCACATGGGCAGGATCTTCGCGGGCCATATCCGTCAAGCTTTTGACAGCCTGGGTACGGCGAGCAACCGCTTCTAAGAGCTCGGGACTATGCGCAGCTTTCAAACTGGGGTACTGATCGATCGGGCCAAGCAGGCTTTCTTCTTCCAGGCGCGCTTCGTGTTGCACACGCCGGCGTCGAGACGACCAGATCAGCAACGTAATCAGCCCAGCCAAAACCAGTAACCCCAAGATCACCCACAAGGCTATTTGTTGCCAATACTCACGCAGAGCGGATTGTTCAAAGGCATTTCGCTCAGCTTCAACGACTGAGTTTTCGAAAGGTAAGGCGTAAATAGCAATGGTATCCCCACGTTTGACGTCTAAGCCAGCAGCAGTCATCGCCAGGCTTTCCAAACTTTTGAGCAAGGGATCATTGCGGTCAAGTCCTTCAGGGGAGTCAATCGCAGGCGACTGAGAATCTACAGCCACCGACAGCGTCAAGCGCTCGACCCAGCCAGGATCTTTGGTCAGTTTGGTCTGGGTTTCGGGCACTTCAAAATTGCGTGTGGTATTGCTGCGATTGTACTGAGCTTCGCCTTCGGTCACTTGTTCGCGGTAAGAAGGTAAATTGGAGCCGGTACCCGGCACCCCGCCAACGACAGGCTCAGTGCCTTTGCCAGACTCAATCACTTCTTTTTCGCTGCGTAAAGCCCGTGTATTATTACCGGCTGGATTATCGTTGGGCTGGTAGGTTTTGCTAACCGATTCTTCTTTGTCAAAATTCAAGAGGGCTTTGACCTGTACGCTCACCCGACCAGGCCCCACCACACGGCTTAAGATTCGCTCGACATTTTGGCGGGTTTCTTTTTCAACATTGCGTTGCAATTCCAATTGTTGACGATTGAGCTGAGCCAGGTTTTGGCTATCATCGGCCATATCGGCATCAAATAAAAGATTGCCCGCGGTATCAGCGATCGTGACATGGGACTGCTCTAAGCCAGGTACTGAGCCAGCCACCAATTTGCTAATGCCTTTGACCTGGGTTTCGCTCAACCGGGCCATCGGTTTCATTTTCAGGGTCACCGAGGCTGTGGCCGGGTCTTGTAATTGCACAAAGATTTGCTTGGGTGGAATCGCCAAATGCACACGGGCTTTCTCAACCGAGTCGATTTCCATAATCGTGCGCGCCAGTTCACCGGCCAGAGCCCGCTGATAATTGAGATCAAAAACCCGGTTGGTCATGCTCATATTACTGTCCTGGTCAAAGATCTCAAAGCCGGTTACACCGCCTTGCAGAGGAAGATCCTGAGCGGCCATTTGCAAGCGCAGCTCATGCACGCGATCTTGGGGGACACGTACGGTGGTGCCCACGCCTTTGGTCTCAACCGTATAGGCGACATCGTTTTCTTTGAGATAAGCCACCATTTGACCGGCATCTTTGCTATCCAAGTCAGAATAAAGCACGCCCCAATTGGGTTGTTGTAGCCAAAAGGTCAGGGACAATAAGCCCACAAACACAATCACGCCAACCCCACCCAGGACCCACCGCTGTCTTCTGGAAAGTCCAGAATAAAATTTTTGACTCTCGTCTTTTAATTGCCGAAAATAAGTGGACGCCATATTGCTCTCGATACTATTTCAGATCACTCCAGGTCACTCTGCCTGTCGAATTATAGCAAATCCAAGCCTAACTCACTGCGCAAGGGGTCACATGTTTTTGCTTATTTGGACAAAACCACAGGCATATTCAGACTCTTTGCACTAATCTCTAAAGTCTTTGTGGTCAGAAACACGCTGAAATTTGACAAGATCTGTCTATTCAAGGGATGACTGAGAAAGGTCAAAAATGAGAAGTCAATTTGTTCACGCAAAGCCTGAACTTGTTGATAAATAGGCTGAGAACTGTGAGTTCGCGCTTAAGCCCACTGTATCGCTCCTTGCGGCATCTTGATATAAAAGGTTTTTTTTCGATCTGCGATACTTTCCCACGCAGGCGATCGGCTGCCTGTTAGGCTGAGCCATCTGTTATGCTACGCAACAAATCAAAGAGAAATAGGTTCACTTGTTTTCTGATGGATGCATTACTTGTTAAGCAAGCTTCAAAAACTTTTACGACTCAATCCAAAACCAGCTTTAAAGCGGTCGATCAGGTCTCTTTAAAAATTCCAGCAGGCCAGATTTACGGTTTACTGGGCCCCAATGGCGCAGGCAAATCCACCTTGATTGGGCTGATTAGCGGTGCTGTTAAGCCGGACACCAGCACCGGAGGGATTGAGATTTTTGGGCACTCGGTTTTACACCAAAAAGAAGCCGCCAAAAAATTACTGGGCGTAGTCTCTCAAGAGATCGTAATCGAACCGGCCTTTACAGTCGAAGAAGTCTTGTATTACTTTTGCGGTATGTACGGTGTGCCTGCTGCTGAGCGCAAGCCACGGATTAATCAGGCCCTCGAAGCCCTGGGTCTGTCCGACAAAATGAAAGAAAAAGCCCGTCAATTATCCGGGGGCATGAAACGGCGCCTGATGATCGCAAAAGCGATTTTACACCGCCCCAAACTGTTAATTCTGGACGAGCCCACAGCGGGCGTCGATGTGGCCCTGCGTCAGAAAATTTGGAAACTGGTACGAGAGCTAAACCAGCAAGGTACAACGATAGTTTTTACGACCCATTATCTGGAAGAAGCCGAACAGCTCTGCGATTCCATGACCGTGATGCACAAAGGCAAAGTGATCAAAGAAGGGCGCGTCAAAGAGATCCAACAGGAATTCTCAAAAAACCTAATTTCCTTTGAATTGTTTAGTCCGCAAACAGAGCATCTAGAAGGTGTAAGACAGGTCGGCAGCGAGTTTGAATATGCCTATACGGATCTGGCGCAGTCTATGACTCAGATTTTGGCTTATTATCAGGACAATATCAAATCGATTCACAACGAAAGCGCCTCGCTCGAAAAGGTCTTTTTAGAACTGACTGAAGGAGCCCAATCATGACCTATATGTGGGCGCTCTATGCACGCGAAGTCAAACGTTTTCGGCGATTATTGCTGGATACGATCTTTAGCCCAATCGTATCGATGGTCTTGTACCTGGTCGTCTTTGGAGCTGTGATTCAATCCCAAACCATTGGTGGCGTCTCATTTTTAGCCTTTATTTACACCGGGCTGCTGGGTATGATTATGGTTAACAGTGGCTTTTCTAATCCGGGCTTTGCCTTAATCATCGCCAAAAATTTGGGTACGATTGTCGATTTACAAATCACCCCCATCAAATCCTGGCAAATCGGGATTGCCTTTGCCCTGGCAGCTTTGACCCGAGGTCTTTTCACCCTAATATTGGCTCTTCTGATGACGATCTGGTTTATTCCGGGCATTCAGCTCTTGCACCCCTTCTCGCTACTCTGCATTGTCTTAGTCACCGGCTTCCAATACGGTATGCTGGGCGTGGTCTTCGGTATGTGGGCCCGCGGCTTTGAATCCCTGACCTTTGTGACCACATTTGTCTTACAACCGATGATATTTTTGGCTGGCGTCTTTTATCCGATCTCCCAATTGCCCAGCCCCTGGAGCACCTTGTCGGGTCTCAACCCGGTCCACCACACCATCAATTTATTTCGCTACTCTATGATCGGTTATACGGACACACCCGTGCTACATTCCTGGCTGGCCGTCATCGGCATGACGGGCTTATTTTTTGTGCTGATGAATTGGATCTGCATCAAAAAATTAAATGAACCGATTCAGTAAGCAGCAGTCATCTCAAGCTTAGATTTAATGCTCCGAAACAGACAGTCTGTCTCGGGCTTTTGTGTTTCAGTTTAAGCCTGCTAAACTACAGCAGGAGATTCACCATGCAAACCACCCGCACCCTATTGATTTCACTCTGCCTTTGCCTTTCTTTTTTGAGCCCTGTCTGGGCCGCAGCCGATCCTTTTAACAAAGATCTGGTCAAAGAGCTTCAAGCCATGGGCATCGATACCCGCCAGATTTTACGCGTCGGCGCCACAGCCCCTGACTTTAGTCTGATCAATGCCCAGGGCCAGCCTGTACAACTAAAAGCCTTACTCAAACAAGGACCTGTTATTTTAACTTTTTACCGGGGAAATTGGTGCCCCTACTGCAATACTGCCATGGGAGATCTGGCAAAAGCCTGGCCAGCAATTCAAAAACAAGGCGCTCAACTGATCGCGATCAGCCCCCAAACCCAGGCCAAAACCAAGGAAATGCAGGGCAAATACAAGCTGGGGTTTCAGGTCACTTCTGACCCCAGTAATCGGGTCGCTCGCCAATACGGTCTGGTTTATAAGGTGCCTCCCGCTTATCTCAACAAACTGAAAGCCTTTTTTGTAGAACTTAAAAATTACAATGGCAACAACGCTAACGAATTGCCACTGACCGCTACCTATATTATTCAGCCCAATGGCAAAATCAGCTATGCCTTTATCAATAGCAATTATCAGAATCGTGCCAAAACACAGGTGTTAATTCAGCATCTACAAGACACAAACAAGTAAGAAGAGGCTCCTATGGAATTGTCGGATGATCAAGTCAAACGCCTGAAATGGTGGCGCAAATCGACCTTTCTGGTGATGTTGTTTGGCTATGTGGGCTATTACCTGGTGCGCCAGAATCTATCAGCAGCCTTCCCTTTAATGGAGCAGGCCTTTGGCTACACAAACTCAGAATTGGGCCTGATTGCAGCTTCTTCTGAAATGGCTTATGCCATCGGTAAATTTATTAACGGACCGCTGGGCGATAAAATCGGCGGGCGGCGTATTTTCTTAATCGGCATGGCCGGTGCGATCGTGTCCAATCTGGTCTTTGCTTTTGGCTCGTCCCTGATTTTCTTTGTGGTCGTCTGGTGTATTTGCCGCTATTTCTTGTCGATGGGCTGGGGTGGTATCGCCAAAACGATCGGCGCCTGGTATGAACCCGAAAAAAACGGCACCGTCATGGGCTGGATCTCACTCAATTTTCAGTTTGGTGGCGCCATGGCCTTGTGGTTAGCCGCTTTTCTGATTTCGATAGGTGTCAGCTGGGACAAACTCTTTATTTACCCGGCCCTGATTACCACCGTGATCTTTATCTGGTCCTATTTCGCTTCTCGTGAAAAACCTTCGGATGTGATCCCTGGCGCTGATTTCGGCAAATCACAATTGGGCAAAACCTCGATCGCTAATTTTGAAAACAAAGAAGATCTATCGGTCAAAGAAATTATTTTCACCCTCTTAAAAATGCCGGTCTTCAGACAATTGCTGGCCTTCTCATTTATCACGACCATTCTGCGCTCAATCTTTGTCATTTGGATCACCAAGTTTCTGGTCGACATTGGCATGGGCAATGCCAGCGCGACCTTCAAATCTTCTCTATTCCCCTTTCTGGGAGTACTGGGCACCATTTTACTGGGCTGGTATACCGACAAATATGCTAAAAATGGAGACCGAGCCCAGGCCATGTGGATCATGCTGACCGGGTTGGTTTTCTGTCTGGGCAGTATCGCTTTTCTGGCAGACAAAGGCCCCGAATACCATAGTTTCATTGTTGCCATGACCGGCTTCTCTGGTTTTTTCTTGCTGGGGCCTTACTCGATGTCTTCGGGCTGTTTGACCCTCGATATCGCCGGTGCCAAGGGGGCGGGATCGTCTACGGGCATGATTGATGGCCTGGGGTATGTTGGCTCCGCCTTTGCAATCTGGGGAACAGGCATTTTATCTGAAAGCCTGGGCTGGTCACAGGTCTTCTGGATTCTGACTGGCGTGTCGGTACTGGCCGTGCTAATGGCCTATCTGATCAGTCGCAGTTTTCAAAAGCTGGCACCTGGGGAAGCCCCGGCTGGTTCAGCAGTTTAGCTCAAATCAAACGGAAAGCATTGAGAAAAAACCAGGGACAGCTCTGAATCTGAGCGTTCTTAGTTTTGGATCAATTGCTGATAAATCGACTGATAACGTTTCAGCTCTTCTGGATTGGCAGGAATACCCGCTTGACTGCGCTCTTTGAGCGCTACAGCCCAATCGATCTCATGTTGAGAGAGCACGCGATCATGAGGCTGAATCGTTGAAGGATCTAAGATATTTAAACGTGTCATGGTTTCGCCAAAGCGTTTCATTTCAGCGACATGGGGCGTATAGCCTTGTTCAACACGGCTTTGCAGAGACTGCATGAAATTGAGGTCGTCGTGACACAAGGGTTTCACGCCCGGCTCAGAAAGCCCTTGCAGATAAATCTCTTGATAACGCTGCTGCTCTGCGCCACTGGGGCGATAGCCATGTTGAATTTGGGTCTCCAGATTTTGGGCCCAACTCTGATCGCTCAGGCTGACCGGGACAGTTGCAGGCTCGAGCTGACTGGCTTGTAAATGCTGATAAATCTGCGTATAAACTTCGATTTGTTCCTGGCTGGGCTGATAACCATCTTGCGCAACTTGCTGCTGCAAAGTCGTAGCCCAGGCCAGCTCAGCTTCAGAAACCGTGGTTGGGCGCTCGGGCTGATAATCAGCAAGTAAAAGACGTTGTGAAATATTTTGATAAGCGCTGAGTTCTTTTGCGTCAGGCGAATGTCCCTGGCGAACCTGGGATTCAAGAGATAAGCCCCAGTCCCGCTCCTGGTCAGTGACAGGCATGTTTTTGGGTAGCACGCTTTGAGTGGTTTGAGACTGAGCTACCTGACTGGCAATCGCTTCATAACGTTGGGTCTCAGCTGGATTCGGACGATAACCCTGTTGAACTTTGGCTTCGATATTTTTAGCCCAGGCCAGCTCGGCTTTAGCAGGCGGCTCAGCAGTATCAACAAATTGAAGTGATTGTGTGGCACGACCACTTGCTTGCAAGGCTGTTTCTAAACGTTGATCCTGACCGACTTTGGCTGCCACAGCAAGACCCGACAATTGCGCCTGAGGGGCGACAGGTTTTGCCTGGGAGAACTGAGTTGTGGGCAGGGCCACCGGGGCCGGGCGTTGAATCGGGTTCATGGTTCTGCTTTCGTTTAGGGTACTGAAGTACTTATGGGCAAAAACTGCCTTCAGGTTGCCTGCTTTAGTCAAAGTTTATTGGTTTTTTAACCTGAACCCGCTACAGAAGCGCGTCTTTCAGCACACGCACACACAATTGATTCAAACTCTCGCCACTTTCAAGCGCCCGAATGCTCAAAAGCTTATGTAAATCACTGCCGGCACGCAATTGAAATTTACCTGAAAACGTTTTTTGGGCCGTCGCAGGAGGCACAGGCAAACCCTCCGACTCGTAGAGCTGCAACCATTCGTCTAAAATATCAGAAAGCTCCTGAAAGACTGTTGCTTCGTCATCACCATGACAACAAGCCCCTAGCCAACCGGGAATAGATCCAATATAAAGCTGATCTTCTTCAGACCATTCGACCAATTTTAAATAACGTGCTTTAGTTTTCATCAGACACCTCCGCCAATTTTTGCCCGACGAGTTTTTCCTGATATTTTTTAGCATCATCGCCCAGCTGTCCCGAAAGCGTAAGGGGCACACCTTTGGGG
>JBBKWI010000065.1:0-18056 GCA_037968875.1 Candidatus Sericytochromatia bacterium
AAAATAGCTGACTCGATACAGGATTTGATGGGTCAATGTTGTGTGCTCCGGGTATTCAAGCAAAGTCGCCTCCTTGTGTTTAGCTTAGATTTAGTCTGAGTTCTCTGCAAGGTATTTGATAAAAACGATTTATAAGTTACTCAAGACAAAGTCGACCCCTTTATCTTGCAGGATCTTGCCTTCTTTGTCATAGCCATAGATTTTATAGCCGATAATTTCGCCAGACTCGGAACCAGGCACAGGCAAGTAGATCACGGCTCCGGGCACCGCCTTTTGGCCCATATCTAAATAAGAAAGCCCTTGATAGTTAAGGGGATTTGAAAAATCTTTCCAATAGGAATTGGAGGCATTCTTGGCTTCTTTGCGCATAGCAGCTGTCGAAGCTGGATAAACACCGCCCCAATCGACTGCATGGGTTTCGACAATCGTTTGCATGGTGTGCATATTGGCTTTGACAGAACTGAGCTTACCCCCACTGTAAGTACCGATAAAATTGGGTGTCATGATGATCGCAGTAAGAGAAACAAAGCCCATACCGACACAACAACGCAAAATAGGTCTGCGAATCGGTAGGGATTGAACACTTGAAAAGAGATCATGATTTAATCGATTAGATCCTAACCAGGTTAAGGGCTGTAGCAAAACGTTCAGGCCAATAAAGGCCAGTATGTAATTGATATCAACTGAAAAATAAGGAAAGAGTATAAATTGATCTGAAAAATGATCTAATATCCAAATCAGGCTCAATAAATTGGTGGCTAAGAGTACAAATCGCAAGCAAACAATAAAGACAGATTTCCAAGCACTAGGTTGTGTTTTAATTTGTAAACCCAGCAGCCATTTGCCGGGACTTGTTTTTAAACAGCTCTCAGTGAGCGCCCATATGCTTACCAAACTAATGAGAACATATGTAGGGCTTAAGTTAATCTGCAAGTATTGACTTCCCAAAGTTAAGGCCAAGACAGAGCAAATATCAAATATAAAAGCGAGGGAACGCCGTAAGAAATAAGCACCAAAGTGAAAAAACTGATTTATAAATCTACTTTTCCGTTGCTGAGACTTGATTTCATTTTCTGATTGCATATTTTGTTATTCCCCAACTTGACTCTCTTTAAACACACCTATTATGAAGTTGACAAGTTTTTCTTATGAATCTGATATATTATGAAATAGGAGGGACTGATGGTGAAAACACGCAATGCGGCTCCGGCCAATGAGCCAGATGATGAGCTAAATTCAGGCGAAGACCTGGACAATCAAAATGAACCGTCTACCGAACGCAAACATCCGAATTTGCCTGACCAACAGGGCTGTTTCGATCAGGGCCAGCAGGGTTACTATGTTCAGCAGGCCGATCATGAAAGTAGTTACGATCAGAGTGAAGGCCAGCAAGGTTACTATGATCAGGAGCAAGTTGGTCAAGAAGGCTACTACGACCAGGGGCAGCAGGGCTATTACTATGACCAGTCCATTGAAGAAATCATCAAGAGCAAGCGCAAAATTGCTTCAGTCAAAGACTATTTCGATGACATGTTGGCCTCTGGACACATTATTGCGACAGATGGTGAAAAATCCAATTTTATGCCTGATTCAGGGTATCAAAAGTCAGACTCTGACTTAGTTTGCTCTCAACAATGCGATGATGAAGTAGATCCGTCCTTTAGAGAACGGGTCACATTCTTTCAGCGCCTCAAGACTACGCTCAGAAGATGGTTCAAATTTTGGAGTGATGGAAAGGCCTGAAGATTGAATATAGACAGCAGACTAGTAAGTAAATCTTTACTTCGTAAAGTGCTGTTTGGCCCGCTTCGGTGGTCTTTTTATCTATGCGATCTTGCTGTCAAAGCCCACCAGGTTACGCTGACTACGGCTAAACTCGATGCCAATCAGGGTGATCTCAATCCCTGGTGCACGGTATTTGTCGGCGTAGGCCTTATCGATCAATTGTTGCAGGGCGCTGCCATCGGGCTCGCCGTCGATCACCTTGAATTCAAACAAGTAAACGCGATGCTCCAGCTTCAGACTGAGATCAATCCGTCCCAAATTGGTCACATCTTCACCTTGTACGTTGAGACCCAGAGCGGCTAACTGGCTGTAAAATACGCTAGCATAGTGCCCCTCAAACTGGGCGAGAGAATTTTTGCGATACCAATCATTGGGGATGCTGGCAAAGAGCGCGTGAATACTGTTTTTGATACCTACTAAATCATGCTTGAGTAGGGCCTGAAGCATCTGCGAGCGAGCCATCAATGCGGGTTGTCGTTCTGGCCCATAAGCGGGGAGTAGAATATCATTTAGCGCTGACTCAACCTCTCGGTTGGGGTAAGTCAGGGTATAAATACGGTGTCCCGTAATGATTTCCTCGACCTTATCAAAGGTTAAATAGCCGGTTTGCCAGAGCAAGGCTTCTGGGAGCATATGGTCAATATCAAAGCTTGAAAGAATGGCTTCGTTAACATCATGTTGCATCAGCTCAGGGGTGAACCATTGCCTTTGGGTGAGTAAATTGATTAGAAAAGTAGGTGTGCCCGTCTCAAACCAAAAGGATCGAAATTCGTGTTGGTCAAAATATAAGAGCATATCAAAGGGGTTATACACCGCTTCACCCCGCCAATTATAACCGTTGTACCATTCTTGCACTTTGGCATGATCGAGTCCGACCATTTCGGGAGCAAATTCTCTGTGGAGGTCTTCCTGCGTATATCCACACAGGGCAGAATAGCGCTGATCAATCGTAATATCTTTGAGATTGTTAAGTCCTGAAAATAGGCTGACCTTAGAGAATTTGCTTACGCCAGTAATAAAGACAAATTTAATGTGGGCATCACTGTCTTTGAAAACCGAGTACAGACTGCGCAATTGTTCACGCATCTCAATCGCGATTTCAGGTCGAGTCAGATTGTCCAGAATCGGTTTGTCGTACTCATCGACCAAGATGACCACCCGTTGGCCTGTTGTTTGATGTATAGATTGAATCAATGCGCTTAAACGATTGGGCAAATACTCTGGATACTGGGTTTCAATTTGGAATTGCTGCTCAAATTGATCGAGCTGCTTGCTGACCACCTGTTGTAGTTGCTGAACCTGTTGAAGCACCCCAGAACCAAAGCTCAGGCGCAACACCGGGTAAGCCACCGACCAGTCCCAATCATGTTCAGCATAAAGCCCCTGAAATAAAGACTGGTTGCCTTCAAAGAGTTCTTTCAGCGTATCCAGAAAAAGACTTTTGCCAAAACGGCGTGGGCGCGACAAAAAATAATGTGAGCCTTGATCAATCAATTGCAGGGCAATGGGGGTTTTGTCGACATAGTAATAGGCCTCGTCTTGCCGAATTTTTGCAAAGGTCTGAATCCCTATGGGTAGTTTCTTACGCTGCATCAAAGTCCTCCTGACTTGATTATACCGCGTGCCTTTATCAGCATCCCGCGAGATGCTAATAAAGGCTAGGGTTCTGTCATAAAATAGTGTCGATAGATCGGTATTGAAATTTATGGCAAGACGCGCTGATCGCAACCTGTCATGCCTGGGCCAGCAGGGAGTAAATCTCCGAGACTGTTTTCTAAAGAGCCCAGTGCCCCATAAAAATTATTATAGGCTGCATTGACCGGATTCGAATTTAATAATGCAATGTCGCAACCAAAGTTTCCACTGGCTGTAGCCCCTGAGGTAGCCTGTCCATCGCTCCGCCAGCTATTGCTATTGGCAAATGTCATCAAGCCTCCATCAATGACCCAGCCTCTGGTGCCATAGACGCGGTTAGCTGTGATATTACCGCTGCTATTAGCGTTGATATACGCCGGTTGACGCAGATTGCCAATCTCATTGTTCTGAATCACCAGGCCACTCAGCCCGCCGCTGATTTCAAAGGCCCGGCTGACATCACCATCGCCATCGGCAAACAAGCCTTTCACTTTCAAGTTTTCAAGAATGACATTATTTGCCGTCACCTGAATCAGATTATGCACGCCCGCTTGATTGGTTTTTTCGATAAACAACTGACGCAAGCGCGCGCCTGCCGCCGAAATATTGATGACGCGATCGCTACCGACAGCATAAGCCTGTTGCAGAACGGTGCTTAAGCTTTGTCCTTGCAAAGTAATCGCTTGATTGAGGCTTAACGTACGGGCATTCAGATTATAAACCCCATCTTGTAAAGTGATCGTGTCTCCCGGTGTTGCACTGTCAATCACGCCTTGAATCAAGCTGCCATCACTGTGATAAGGAACATAGGTTTGCCCGGCGGGCAAGCCACTGTTAATCCGACCCAGAGTCGATTGGTCGTTTTTATCGAAGAGCAAAGCCTCCAGACTAAAGCCATTGCTGGCAACAGGGAGCAAGCTATTAAATGTGTTATTTGTGCTGGCATCTATTGCCGCAGTGGTTTGGTTGTTGATCAGATAGCGGGGATTATTATCCGTGCCTTCCAGGCTCAGTTGATTGCCAGTCAAAACGACAGCGCTAGTGCCTGCACTCGTTTTACCGGTTTCACCGATCCGAACTGCGTTGATGGGCGCGCTGATACTGTTATTCTCTAGACGCACATTTGCTAACGCTGCAGGTGGTTTCCCGGCTCCGTTATAACTGGGTGCATCATCTCGGGCCTTGATGCCAATACTGACCGGGTTCATACGGTTAGTGGCTGTACCAAGTACGCCATTGCCCGTGAAGGCCGAGTTTTTGATCACGATATTGGCATAATCTTGATCCTGATTTGCGCCCCATTTCCATTTGAGGTTGAGCTCTAAACCGGCGTTAAAACCATAGTCGGTCCTGTTTCCATTCTCGCTAAGAGTCAGGCCATCAAAGACAGCATCACTCAGTTTTTCAAAATAGAGTCCTTTGGTGCCATTACGCAAAAACTGAGTTTGGGTGAGCTTTAAATGCCGCAAATTTGATACGTTAGCAGAATCTTTTGCGGCATAAAATCCGTGGCCGTTGTCTTCAATAAGGCTATTGTGTACGGTTAAATGCTGCATGTCACCGGTAGAAGAAACCCGTAGCGCTACGCTGGTATCACGGATGGTGAGGTTTTCAAGGCGAATATATTGCCCCGTAAAAGCCGCGCCATAGTTAAAACCGGAAATACGCAGACCGCTGATGCTCAAGCTTTCAGTGTCATTGTTTCCGCTGCCATTCAGGGCCAGACCTGAACCTGCATTCGGTGTTGGAGCTGTCAAATGGGTGGCGCTGGCCACGTCGGCGCCATTGCCTGCGCCTACCAGGGTCAGCACTTTATTAATACTGACGTTTTCACTATAGTTTCCGGCAGCGATTTCAATCCGAGATCCTGTCGGAGCTGTATCTACGGCATATTGTATGGTTTTCCAGGCGCTTGCAGTACTGCGACCATCTGCACCATCGTTACCCCCAGAACTTACAAAATAGGTGGTAAGGGTACTTTCGGCAGCGCCACGCACAATCAGGGCTTGTGCAGCACTGGATCCATTGGCTCCGGCCAGGGTGTTTTGAGGGTCCAGAGTCAGTGTTCCATTTTGAGCTAGGCTGATTGGCAACGAAGCGTATTCTGTCCCACTTTGACTGAGCACGCGCAAAGTATATGTTTTATCACTGGCCGAATAAAATAATCGCTCAAAAGTCGCTTGTCCGACACTTTTACCTGTGGCCAGAGTCTGAGTGGCTGCTGTCGGATGATCAAGCACGATCGACAGGGTTTCATTCAGGTTTTTACCATTTTCGGTCGCCAGGTGTACAGTCAATTGGAGTGGTGTTTTTTGTGATGCTGTTTGCATGGCCGCCAGCTCAGGGATCACCAAGGGTGACGAGTTAAAATCAAAGAGATTATAGAGAGCGTCGGTATCAATGAAGTCGGGGTCATAGGCATAACCGCCGTCCTGATTGGCTCCGCTGCGAGCGCCACTTAACTGAGCCAAACGCACACGCAGGGCTTCAAGATCGAGAGTGTTCAAGGCGTTGGGTTGATTTGTTTGTAAGCGCAAGATCACTTGAGCCAGTGGGTTTTCCTGGCGGCGCATAGTCACCTGATGATTGCCATTGGCAGGGGAATGGTAAACATAACTGCTATGGAAACCAGGAAGGACTTGACCCTTATCATCAAGTCCAAACAATTCTACGACGCGAAAGCGACCCTGAGGAATAGGGCCTAAAGTCATTGTCGGTAGTGTGTTGCCTGAGACTTCAGCTTCGGTTTGCAGGGTGTTGGCAATCCCAGGTCCTTTGATTGTCAATCGCAAGCGCTTGATCTGACTGCGGCGGACGCCTTGTATTTGAAACGATTCATTAGCAAGGGCTGACCAAATCAGCGTATCCTGGGTTCCGGTTTGGATACGGAGCTGGCCTGTCAGAAGATCACTTGCAGAAAGCAAATTCCCCTGAACAGAGCGTTGGCCTTGAGTGGGGGGAGTCAGGGGGCCAGTTTGAGTTGACAATGTCGTCGCCTGACAAGCTATCAACGAAAGGCAAAAGCAAAGACGGAGGGGGAAACGAGTTAATTTTTTCATGTGGGATCTTCTTCTAATCCTTCAAATTCAGGGTTTGTTATTAATGTGGATGGTGTCGTGCCTGCCGTGCCTCCGGAGCTACTGGAGCCTCCACCTGAGCTACCGCCACTCGAAGAGATTGAGCTGAATGCAGATAAGGTAATCTCTGCAAATTGCCCACTGTTGGCTTCGGTAACCCGAACGGTACTGTAACCGTCTGCTTTAAGTGCTTTGACCAGCCCGGTTTCGGAAACGGAAAAATCTGTTGGGCGTGTGCTCGAAAAGCGTAAGGCTAGTTTTTCTAAAGGCAGGCTGGCTCCCGTGGCATCCAGAGCAATTACTTTGATTTGTGTGATCTGGCCAAAGGCGTCAAAGAGACGGCGATCGGTTGCTATGCTTAAGCTTGCTACCACTGATGAGCTTGCAGGCAAAGTCGCCACTGGCGTTGCCGAAGTGGCCGGTATCGTTGGCAACAAAGACGTTTGTGGGGCTGGAGCTGAAGGTGATGGCGTCGCTAACTCGCCAGAGGGCGCCGAGCGAGGAGACGTCGTTGGAGCTATGGAAGGAGAGGGTGCTGAGGCTACTGGCCCGCAACTTGCTATCAAGAAAAGCAGGCCTGAACCCAGAGCCGGAAATACAATTTTACGCATAAATAACGGAATCCTTTTGAAATAAGACGTTTTACTAAGAGCGCATAATAAAAAAATTTGGATCAATTTTTTAAAATTGAATTTAACTTAATATGCAAACTTAGGGTAACAATCGTATTTCGGTTAGCGGTGTCACCTCAGCTCCATTTGGCAAATTATTGGGCGAGTTGCTATTTTCCAGAGTGAAATGGGTGGCTTGATATTGATTCCTGTGCTCTTTTGCCGAAGCTATCTAGTATAACCAGTTGATGACTTGCATGCCGATAGGCAGATTCATCCGTACTTGGGTAGCGCGTTCTAATTCGTTCGATGTGGGCTCTCATAAAATAGGGTAAGAAAAGCCATTTGCTTCCCGAAATGCAGCTTGGCCCACTTCGATAGTTTTTTCTAGGCGCTCTTGCTCTCAAAGCCCACTAAATTACGCTGGCTACGGCTAAACTCGATACCAATTAGGGTAATCTCAATCCCCGGTGCGCGGTATTTGTCGGCGTAGGCTCTGTCGATCAATTGCTGTAGGGCACTGCCATCGGGCTCGCCATCGATGACTTTGAACTCAAACAAGTAAATGCGATGCTCCAGCTTCAGACTAAGATCAATCCGCCCCAAGTTGGTCACATCTTCACCCTGTACGTTCAGGCCCAGGGCGGCTAACTGGCTGTAAAAGACGCTGGCATAGTGGCCCTCAAACTGGGCTAGCGGATTGCGTCGGTACCAATCGTTGGGGATACTTGCAAAAAGCGCATGAATACTGTTTTTGACAGCTTCTAAATCGTGCTTGAGTAAGGCGAGAAGCATCTGCGAGCGAGCCATCAAGGCCGGTTGTCGTTCTGGCCCATAAGCGGGGAGTAGAACATCATTCAGTGCTGATTCAACTTCTCGGTTGGGGTAAGTTAGGGTATAAATACGGTGTCCCGTAATGATTTCCTCGACCTTATCAAAGGTTAAATAGCCGGTTTGCCAGAGCAAAGCTTCTGGGAGCATGTGATCGACATCAAAGCTTGAAAGAATGGCCTCATTAACATCATGTTGCATCAGTTCAGGGGTGAACCACTGCTTTTGAGCGAGTAAGTTCACCAGAAAGGTCGGGGTGCCTGTTTCAAACCAATAGGACCGAAATTCGTGTTGGTCAAAATATAAGAGCACATCAAAGGGGTTATACACCGCTTCACCCCGCCAATTGTAACCGTTGTACCATTGTTGCACCTTGGTGTGATCGAGTCCGACCATTTCGGGGGCAAATTCTCTGTGGAGGTCTTCCTGCGTATATCCACAGAGGGCAGAGTATCGCTGATCAATCGTTATATCTTTGAGATTGTTAAGCCCCGAAAACAAGCTGACCTTAGAGAATTTGCTCACACCGGTTATAAAGACAAACTTGATGTGGGCATCACTGTCTTTGAAGACCGAATACAGGCTGCGTAGTTGTTCTCGCATCTCGATAGCAATCTCAGGTCGGGTCAAATTATCCAGAATCGGTTTGTCGTACTCATCGACAAGGACAACAACTTTTTGTCCACTGACTTGCTGCATGGTCCGAATCAAGCGTTTGAGACGTCCGGGCAAAAATGTTGACTCTCTTTTGCTTACCTCGTATCGCTCTTCAAATTCGCTCAACTGCTCATCGATAGCACTTATCATGTCCTTGTGATTACTTAAGACCCCTGCCCCGAAGCTCAGGCGCAAGACTGGATAAGCCACAGACCAATCCCAGTGTTGTTCGGCATAGAGGCCGGTAAACAGTGCCTGATTGCCTTCGAACAGTTCTTTGAAAGTGTCAATCAGCAGACTTTTTCCAAAGCGGCGTGGGCGCGACAAAAAATAATGAGAGCCTTGATCAATCAATTGCAGGGCAAAGGGGGTTTTGTCTACATAGTAGTAAGCCCCGTCTTGCCGAATTTTTGCAAAGGTCTGAATCCCAATGGGTAATTTTTTGCGCTGCATCTCAGGCCTCCTGACTTGATTATACCTTGTGCCAGTATCGACTTCATGCGAGAGGTGAAAAAGCTGATCTGCTTCTGGTCAAGCAATTTGAAAGCAGTATAGGTGCGTCTGTATTTAAGCCTATCTGCTGCAGGGTGAGTCATTGCCTGATTTTAAGGGTTAGGTTCATTCTCTAAGAAAAAGTCTTGGCCTTTGTCCAGGATAAATTTACCTCTTTTGTCGTAGCCATAAATTTTGCAACTTATTATTTTACCTGATTTAAGGTCAAGTAAAAGCACATAGAGAATTGCGCCTTTCACGGGCTTATAGACGTTGATTCCGTTCTTTGCTGGCATATTCATCTATTCCCTTGAAATCCCACATTTAAACGCTCAAAAGAAAACGATAGAAAGTTTGTTTGCCTCAGCGGCTAAAAGAGATGAGGGGGAAACGATGACCAAAACACGCAACGCAGCTCCGGCTGATGAACCTAACGATGATCTGAATGCAAATGGGTCTTTAGACAATCAACAGGAATGGTTTACTGAGCGTAAGCAGCGGCATTTTTCGTTTGAGCAAGGCGGTTACGGTCAAGAATTTGCTCAGGGTTATTACGAGGAGCCAGCTACTCAAGAAGGTTACTATGACCAGCAGCAAGGCGATCAAGCCGGTTATTACGATCAGACTCAAGCCGAAGGCTTTGATGATCAGGCACAATCTCCACAAAACGCTGAGCAAGTTAAAGCCAAAGTCGCCCCGCTACTATTTTCTGATTTTCAGCCTATAAAAGTGGGTTATGTTGATGAAGATCATCAACACGGATATGACGACCAGGCGCCATCTTCTCAAGAAGGTTATTATGACGCGCAGGAAGATCAGGGCTATTATTTCGATCAAAAAGTGGGTCGATATATCCGGCCTAACCCCCCCGCAAGCGATGCGGATTAGTGTGTTTAGCTAAGTTCTGGAATGCCTCAGGAAGGACTCCACTTGACCTGCTCTAAATAATCCTGAAGCGATCTTGCCGGGCTTTGCAGTACTTGTTCTAAATCAGCTGAAAAACTGGGTTTTTGAAAGCGCTGCAGAAAATGAATCAAGCCCATCACCACGGTTTGAGTTGCAGGTGTACCTTGTTGGCATTGATGTCGATAAAAACGCCAGAGATTGACTGGCTTGTAGCTAATCGTTTGCACGGTGTACTGGCTGAGTAAATCCGCTACTTGTTTGTAATTGAGCTGATCAGGGCCGGTTAAAGTAAAGGCTTGAAAGCGAGGGCTTTCTGGGAGCATCAGCATCCTGGCTGCAAAGTCCCCGATATCTCTGGCATCGATCCACCTAAAAGGGGCCTGCCCAGCCGGCAAAACGATCTGACCGGCTTGAATATCTCGCCAGAGTGCTGTTTCTAGATTTTGCATAAAATAAGCAGGCCGCAAAATTGTACAGCGGAGCGGGGTTTTACGCAATATTTGCTCGATCTGAGCATGCGGCAGCCAGCTCATATTGTCTGCCCCTTGCACTGACAAAAAAACCACATGTTTGACATTTTGCAGCACGGCATTTAAGATCATCGGCTCAAGTGCTTTTGCTCCCAGTTGTGGCGGACGCATCAGAAACAAGGCATCAATACCCTCTAAGGAACGACTTGAAGCAACGTGTTCTGCAAAATCAAAAAAACGCTGCTGTGTGCCTGAACGGGGATTGCGGCTGGCTGCAAAAATGTCTGAGTGGGACCAATCTTGTTGCAAGGCGCGTATGACTTCACTACCGACAGTCCCTGTGGCCCCAGTGACGAGAATTTTTTTCATTTTTGAACCTCCTGAAATTGTGCTCGCTAAAAATTGAGAGCTTAACGTTTTCGCTATCATAGCTCTCAATGCACCCTTTTATTTCTTTCTTCGCATGGGATGACTTCGAGATGGCTACGCTGCTAATGCTGTAATCGCAAAATACGCCCCCAATTGGGGTGCAGCGTGACTTTTATTTGGCCCTGATAAACCTGAAATTGCTCGCCTTCGGAGAGCAGATCGACGAGGATTCCATATTCCCAGGGAACAGGGCAAATCAAACTTTGTGTGCTGTGACCGCGATGCACAATCACGACGATGCTCTCATGATTGCGGTAACGCAAATAAGCCAATATTTCCGGGCTTTGAAAAAGCAAGTGCCAATGACCGATTTGCAAGGCCTCGGAATTTTGGCGAATGGCTGCCAGTTTTGCGATGGTTTTGAGTAAATCGGGCTGGGCTTTGGGCCAAAAATAAGGATGTGAAATTGCAGGGCGTAATTCTGCATCACTGTGGCGACGCTTCTGGCCGGGTTCCCCCCACTCACTGCCATAGTACAGCGAGGGAATGCCGGGCAAGGTATACATAAGCAGATAGAGAGGGTAGAGCTGGGATGCTGTCTTGACTTGAGAAGCAATGCGGGTGACATCGTGATTATCGACAAAATGATAGAGACTTAAGCCCTGATATTTACCCTGTGGGCCAAATTGATTTTGTAAGACATCGCCTAATAACTGGTAGTTCTCTTTGCCGTGGGCACGGTGTAGAGCATCATAGAGCTCATAATTGGTGGCTGAATTCAACTTGCCTTGATTGATCCAGTGGCGATAATCTCCACCCACGAGTTCAGCTAAAAGCCAGAAATCAGGTTTGCGTTTACGACAGGTGTTAGCTAATTGCCGCATGAATTTTAGATTAATGCAATCAGCAGCATCCAGACGGAGACCATCAATTTGAAAATAGTCAATCCAAAATTTCACGGCTTCAAAAAGGTGTTGTTTGACCTTTGGTTCTGAGAGCTTGAGTTTGACCAGGTTGCGGTGGCCTTTCCAGCTCTGATAATAAAAGGGATCGCCTAAGCGATTGCCTTTGCTAAAAGACAGGCGTTGGAACCACTTGCGATAGGCTGACGATTGTAGATTTTGGCGTAGATCGCGAAAGGCCCAAAAATCTCTACCCACATGATTGAAAACAGCATCGAAGACCACCCGAATGCCTCTGCTGTGAAGGGTTTCTATCAAATGGCGCAGATCGGCATTGCTGCCGAGTCGGGGATCGAGATTGAAATAGTCGATCGTGTCATAACCGTGGCTCGTGGACATAAAAAGTGGGCCCAGCCATACCAGATTGATCTTGAGGCTTTCTAAATGATCGATCCAATGATAGAGCTGATTTAAACGGTTTTGAGGATCCAAACTGTCCAAAAAGAAGGGAGCGCCACAAGCGCCCAGCGGATAGATATGGTAGGCCTGACTATACGCAGACCAATGCGGGTTCTGAGGCTTCATTACTTAGAAACAAAAAAAGCAAACGGGGTCTTCAATTGACTTCTGCCAGGTCTTCGCTGCTTAACAAAGGCTGTAAGATCTCTTCAATAAAGGGTTTTTCGAATTGATAAGTACTCAGGCGATTGTGATAGTAATAGAGCAGACGCATATCCTGTACTTGCAGGGTCTCTCCCTGAGAGAGGATCACGTCCTTAGAATAAAACATATTCAGATAATACATCGCTTCTTCGAGGATCATATCGGCTGGCTTATTGCTGAGAGTCGTGCCCAAACGCAGTACACCATTGGCTTGTTGACGGGCCAAAAATGATTTGAAACGATCGATGGCTACAATTAATGAGCCCCGTTTGATCTGGGCTTCTCGCGCACCCATGCGGATCAGTTCATAGAGATCGAGGCGGGGATTGCAAAAGACCAGATAGCGGAACAGCGTATAGGAAACAATATGCGGCGATAAAACGACATTATTGCTCTGGTAAATCTGGGCGATTTTTTCACCGACCTCGCGGGTGTATTCCCGATCGCGATTGGACTCATGATCCACTTCGCCCTGCCAGTTTTTGACATAGAGACTGGGATCAATTACCCGTCCCTGATCGTCATAAGACAGGCCTTCTTCGTCGACATGATTGCCAAAAATATCTAGTGGCGGGCCATAGCGCACTGAGACCGAGGCATCCAGATCGAGGGTTTTTTTCATATAGCTATAGGTCTTGATGAATTTAGACGACTCATCGTCCTCAATGATATAGCGCGACTTCCCCTTTTCTTTGAGGTAATCATTAATCAGGGTTTCGGCTTCTAGCACCATAAAATAATTCATCGTGATCGGCACCAGATAGATATTGGGCTTGGCGACCTTGTTTTTAAGGTTATTGATGTAGGCTTCCAGGCCGGTGCCCATCAGGCCCAGTTTGAGCTTTTGTTCGATCGCTCCTGAACGACTTCGTGTCCCGCCAGGGAAGAACAAAGAATGAAAGCCTCGTTCCAGGATCACCAGCGAATAGGTTTTGAGGGTCGTTTTATAGGCCTCATGTTGCAAGCGCCGATCGAGGCGATAGGCTCCCAGATTGTGCATGAAAAAGCTGAGTACTTTATTGGTGAATAAATTGATACCAGCGCCATAAGTGACCGGGGGCAGTCCCGAGCGAAAGGCCGACCAGCCTACCAGCATCGAGTCCATATTGCTGCTATGGGTCGGTACCAGAATCACTGTACCCTTTTCACTGAGTTTGCGCGCAGCTTCAATATTGCCTTCGATCATGACTTTTTCTTGAAACATATTGCGATGCCGCAAGGTCAATTGGGGATCGAGAAAGACGCCTAAAACTGCTGGGATCATGCTGGTAGCAAAGCGATAGACCTTGGGGTCGAAGCGACCAATAATATCCTCGGCATAGCTGCGAATCATGCGCCGCAGGGTTTCTTTTTGCTGATGCTCTGGAATGCGGTTGAGGGTGCTATAGAGCTCTTCCCAGTTGGAACGCTGAGGATGGCGCTTAGAAAGGCGTAAGAGCTCCTTATAAGCGGAATCATTTAAGACAAATTCGGCATTGTTATCGGTTAAGAGTTTTTCTAGGCTGCGCTCTGTGACTTCGGTCAGGATGCTTTCTTTGTCTTGCTGCATCGTAAAAATAGGTGAATTCTCATTAATTGGCATCTTGCTCATGACCCAACCTCCCTGGCAAATCTTACTTACTATACCATTGCGATCAGCTGAAAACCAGATGCGCTGTGTAATAGCTGATTTCAAATTTGATTGAAAATCAGGCCTAAAATCGATTTTTCGGATTTGCTGAGCGCTCAAAAATGGAGCTTTTAATCTGGTCTTTATACTCTAAATTCGTTATTATTATCAACCCCCCCTGATAAGCAAAAGATTGATTAGGTATTGCGATATGATTCATCCGATTTTGGCACGGCCCTTTCAAGTTTTCATGATCTGTCTGCTCAGCCTTTGCACTCTGTCCGCACTGTCTGATAGAGCATATGCAGAGTCAACTGCACCAGCGGAAGCGGAACTGCAGAATTGCCTGGCGCACAAAGGGATTTTATTTACGCGTATCCAGCACCCCAAATTGGGGCCAATCGATGTCTATAATACCCATTTTCAATCCCGGCCCCATGCCGATGCCAGAGCGCTGCGGATTGCTGTCTTAGACTCTAAAGTTTTGTATCAGGACAAATACGAAGACTATTATTTATCTGACCATTTTGCCGTGCAAAGTCGGGTGCGCTTCTCACAACAAAAATTGGCTTATGAATGACCGTCGATGCAAATGATCAGCAGCAGCCAGGACCAAATTTTTATTTGCGTTTTGGTGAGTCGCTTTGGTTAGCACAATTCTTGCCTGCTTTATTGGCCAGTCACCAGGACGCTGATTAGAGCTCCCTGGCGGCTGAATATTTAGATACTGCTTAAGGGAGTTTGACCGTGTTTTTGAGATCTCCATTTGTAAAAGCATGCAGGTTTTCGAGTGTGGTTTGGGCGATGTTTTCCAATGCTTGTTTGGTGAAATAGGCCTGGTGTCCAGTGATCAAGACATTGGGGAAGGTCAGTAAACGCGAAAATAAATCGTCTTGTAAGACTTCGTCTGAGTGATCCTGAAAGAACAATTCGCTTTCTTCTTCGTAGACATCTAAACCCAGATAGCCCACTTGACCTGATTTGAGTCCGTCGATCACGGCCTGGGTATCCACCAGTGCTCCTCGACTGGTATTGATCAACATTACCCCGGCCTTCATTTTTTGGATGCTGTCTGCATTGATCAAATGTTTGGTTTCAGGTGTTAGGGGGCAGTGCAGCGTGAGAATATCAACTTCACTCCAGAGCTTATCCAAAGTATCGAGATAACGGACACCCAGGGCCTCACATTCAGGGTTTCTGAATTGATCATAGGCCAGAACCTGACAGCCAAAACCCAGCAAGATGCGGGTGACGATCGCGCCAATCTTACCGGTGCCGATCACACCCACTTTTTTGCCATGAAGATCAAAACCCAGTAAGCCTTCAAGGGAAAAATTTTGCTCACGAACCCGTTGGTAAGCCCGGTGGATATGCCGGTTGAGAGATAAAATTAAGCCCAGGGTATGCTCTGCAACAGCATAGGGTGAATAGGCTGGAACACGTGCGATCTCAATTCCCAGGTTCTTGGCAACTGTTAAATCTACCTGGTTAAAGCCAGCACAACGCAAGGCCACAAATTCCACACCGGATTCGGCTAAAACAGCCAGGGTTTCTGCTCCCAAATCGTCGTTTACAAAAGCAGATATTGCGCGATACCCTTTAGCGAGTGTGGCTGTGCGCGGCGTCAGACGAGCCTCTAAAAAATCGAGTTCATATTCAAAGTTTTGGTTGGCTAAGTCAAGAGATTTGCGATCATAGGCTTTGGTATTGAAGATCAGTGTTTTCATGAAGGAATATCATCCGTTTCATTTGTTTTATTGTTTGAAGCATGCCACAAAAGTGATCCGGCTGGGCTGAGCTTGTTATGATTAAAATTAATGTATATAGAAATGGATCTCAACAAATGAAAAAACCTGATATCGGAGCTCCGGCCCCTGACTTTACGCTCTTAGACCAAAATGGAAAGTCTGTTAGCTTAAGTCAGTTCAAAGGCCAGCATCTGGTCGTCTATTTTTACCCCAAGGCCATGACACCGGGCTGTACGACCCAGGCCTGCGGTATTCGGGATAGCAAGCAAGCTTATGCAGATGCCAATACGGTGGTGCTGGCGCTCAGCCCAGATCTGCCCGAACGTCTTAAGAAGTTTGAAGACAAGCAAGCCCTGAATTTCACTTTGTTGTCAGACCCTGATCACGCAGTGGCAGATACTTATGGTGTCTGGGGCCTCAAAAAATTTATGGGTCGAGAGTATGACGGTATTCATCGCAGTACCTTTATTATCGATGACAAAGGGATTTTACGTGAGATATTTGCCAAGGTTAAAACCAAAACCCATCACCAAGATATGCTGGACTGGATTCAGGCCAATCTTTAAAGACTTGTTTATCAAAAAGGCCCGGCAACAAAATGGGTTACCGGGCCTGAAATCAATGCTTAATTAACGAATACTTTGGCGGGTCTGGGCGATTTTGTCACGGGCTTCAGACTGTAAGGTCTGCTGTACATTGCTAATCTGGCTTTGTAAGCTGGCATTGTCTGATCGATACTCGCCCGTGATCTGATCAACTTTGGCCTTGCTTTGATCCCGATTTTGGGTCAAGCGGGCATCACTGCCAACGGTGGCTTCTTTGTGATTCACCGCTTGCTGATAAGCAGCTGCTTTGGGTTTGACTTGAGCGTGCGAGTCTGGACGCGGATTGGCCTTAAGTTGTGACACTTGCTGTTCGAGGTCAGCGACCTTGGTTTCGGCTTGCCCAAAACGGGCCTGAGCTGAAGCTTCGTTGCTGGTGGCTGATGATAAGTTTCGGTGTGCGCCGTTGATTTGATTTGAGTATTGATTGCGCAAGCTTTTTGCTTGTTGCTCATTATCTCGAATGCCGCTATCATTGCTCTGTTTTTGGCTTTTGAATTGTCCCAGTGCTAAGCGATCGATGGGCTCCATGCGATAAAAATAGCTGCTCAGATGATCGATGTCACGGTTAAATGTCAATTGGCGTTGAATCATTTCCAGGCCATCCTGACGTTCGATTAAATCGCTACGCTCTGAGCGTAAGCTGGAAATGTCGCGTTCTAAACTGTGGATACGGCCTTCATTGCGGTAGTTTCCACCGCTTCCGCCACCGGCGAAGGGGTCCTTCCCATAAGGGTCCTTGTTGCCACTTCCCCCTCCAGCAAAGGGATCCTTGCCATAAGGATCGTTGCTTCCACTGCCGCCACCGGCAAAGGGATCTTTACCATGGGGATCGCTGCCGACGCTGTTTCCACCACCCGCAAAAGGGTCTTTGCCGTGATCGTTATTGCCCCCACCGCTGGGTTGTGTCGGCTTATTGCGTTCATTACTCAGATCAGATCCCAATCGAGAAAGACGATTGTCAGCAGAGCGAATATCTGAGTTCACTTGTGAGAGTGTGGTCATAGTGTAGGTTTGTACACTCAGATAAAGCCCCTGGTTATCGCGTTCCAATTGGTTGGCTTTTTGCTCATGGGCTTCGGCTTTGGCAGGCATGCGTTCGAGTTCGTTGACTTTGCTCTGGGCCTGTGAGCGCTCAGACACTGCGCTTTCCAGTTGCTCACGCATCTGACTACTATGGTTTTCAGCCTGGCCTAAATTGTCTTCTAAATTGAAAATATTTGGCATCTTGGCTTCGCGTAAGTCATGGGCTGCTGTTTTCACTTTTTGACTTTCCTGGCCATTGGCAGAATTCCAGGCATTGAGTGCTGCATCACGTTCCTGTGTGGGCTTGGCAATCTCACTCTTAAATTTCGCACTCCGGGCTTCTACTTTTGAGCTGAGTTCACCGACGCGGCTAGATTCCTGACCAGAAAGGGTTTTGAGTTCGCCAATTACGCTGACAACTTTGGTTTTGGCATCACCATCTTTGAGGAGGTTGATATCTTTGCTGGCGCTTTCTTGCTGACGATAGTTGTTATTAAGTTGGTCCAGGACCTGACCCGCGAGAGCTTTGTCTACATGGCGTTCGTTGCCACCATCTTGAGCAATAGCGTAAGCCGCTTCTACTTTTGCCGCTGTGGGATTGCTCAGAAATTGCTCAGCGTCTTTGAGTTTAACGGTTGAGCTTGTTTTGTCGACATCATCACCCAGATAGGTG
>JBBKWI010000066.1:0-7556 GCA_037968875.1 Candidatus Sericytochromatia bacterium
GAGTTATGTTCATCCTATCAGGCTCTGCTTGATTTCCTAGATGTGAAATTTTAGTGATTTATTTACCCCCCCAACAAAATTGCTTGCACTTTTTTGTAAAGATGGTAGAATAAGTAATAATTGTTGGAAATCTGTTATCCGGGCGTTTTAGTGGCGTCATTCATACCAAGGGGCATACTATTGTGACTATCTTTGCTTTTCGTCGTCTTTCTGCGTCTATTTTTCTGATTCTGGTCTCTACACTGGCTGCCTGTACGCCAGGGCCAGTCACACCTTCGGCTCAATCCTTGAAGCCAGCCCCAGCTGATCGGCTGACGATCCAGCGTTTTAGAACTCAGTTGGCTCAGGCCGATGAACCGCCAGCGACATCGTTACAAACTGTCGCTTTACCAACAGGTACACCTGCCTATGAACTCAGTTTAGCAAGTAGCCCAACGAATACAGGGATTCAGATGCCCGCCCAGGGCAGTTTTCAATTGCAAGTCGAAGCCAGCACTGACAATAGCTTTGCCATACTGGATGCCGATGCGACGGATGGTCTGGCCCATATTCAGGTGCCAGCTGAGGTGTTTGACCTCTATGTGAGACCTGAGCAATATATTCCCCCGAGTTTGTGTCACGGCACGGGCAATAGCGATCCGGTGTTGGATCAGGCAGAGCAAGTCGTGCTAGATAAAGCCAATCAACTGATTGCCGCCGGTCAGGGTGCCTGTGTCTATTTGCCACCAGCCAATCAGCGTCAAAATGCCAATTGCAATAGCAGCAAATCAAGCTTGCAATGTAGCGGCCCGGTGAATCAAACCCTTTCAAAATCACAATGCCCTGAAATGGCAGTGCTGGCGGGTGCTGTTAACCTCAATCACGATCTCAGCGATTCCAAACTTTTTGTAGCAGCTTCAAATAACTTGACTCTCAACCATTCAGCGCAGGGTGTCTTTGTCAGTCGTGGCAATCTCAATACCAACCTCAACGGTAATCGCCACTTAGATGGCGTTTTTGTTAGCGGAGGCACTAGCAATCTCGGCCTGGGCGGGACCCCTCGATTCAAGGGCCTGTATCACTTAAGCAATAACGCAGCTCTCTCGTTGAATCTGAATGGCAATGCGCAATTTGAAGGGCAACTGTGCAGCACCGGGCCGGTTAACTTCAATCGCAATGGTAATACCCAGGCTATTTACAACCCTGATGTGGTTTTGCCCTGGTTGCAAGATCTGCCCAATGTATCGGCCTTGATGTGTGATGCCAGACCCAATTTTTATACCCAGACCCAGCCGCTGAACTGCCCGCCTCTGCCCCCGGCAGCCAGCTTGCAATTGACTGATGCCTTGTATGGTATCGACCAAACTTTGCCGACCCCAACGGATAACAGCTGGTATCACCTGCCTCGTCGGGCCTTACCGATTCCCCAGGATTGGTCTGCTCCTGATGGCCAGAGCTATACGCTCACTTTCGATAATCAGGGGAACACGGCGCTCAAATTGCGTTGGTTTGCTTCTACCGAAGCGGTTCAAGTGCCTGCCTCGGTCAAGGTGATTCCACGCGTAGACTGTATTGAAGCCCACAGCGATGGCACACACACAGCGCATCTGAGTTATGTCAATTTGATGTCTGGGCCAGTCAGTCTGCCGCTGGGTGGCAGCAATCAAGTCTTACCAGCCAGTTTGCCCCAGACGCAACCGACAGAGTTTGCACCCGGTCAAAGCGCGGTCTACCCCAATGGTCTGGCAGCAATCCCCTTTGCGAGCCCCAGTTTTAGTTGGCAGCTGGGTGCGAGACTGGTTACGGTGCAAGCCAATGATCCCAATTTGCAATGCCCGGAGCCCACGGTCAGTCGCCCGGAGCTTTTAATCTCTGATGTGACGCTGGATGATGAGAATAATCAAAGTATTGTGGGTACGGCAGCGACCGCAGCGATTGTACCTGACTATGCAGGTAAAGCGATTGGCTTGACCCTGACCGGCAGCTTTAAAGATGCTGAGGGTGATGCCCTGACGATGAGCGAGTTCTTGTTCACATTAGCTCCGCCACTGGTGCAGCAGACCTTTATTGGCACTGAGCCCGAAGCACGGGTCTTGTTGGATGATAGTATCTTGCTAGAAGTGGTCTCGGTCAGTGCGACTGAAATCAAGGCTGTACTGCAAAGTGAGAAGCTGCCGGATCTCTATCTGAAGGGCTTGCACCGTTTGAGTGTGGAGCAGGGGGATTGGTATACCGATACCTTGATTCAGGTGGGAGAGCCGGTGGCACCGGAGAGTAGCCTGGCTCCTAGTATCTTGAGTGCTGAAGTGATTCGGGAAAATGATGGCTCAGCTCGATTCGTGAAATTGACGGGTGCGAATTTCATGCTCTACCCTAAATTTTCGTATGCCACGATTGATGGTTTGTTTGGCTTTGGTTTTCAGACTGAGGTCCTGGCTGACGGCACTTCTGAGACTTTGGTGCATATTCCAGACCCCGGTGCTTTTGATCAACAGAACGAACATCAAATTATCTACGCGACGCCTTATGGTGTTGTCCTGACAGCATTTTAGCTATGAATAATATATTTCGTATTTTTACTGCCTCACTGATATTTTGTCTCAATTCGTGCACCGGTTTATTGAGTGAAGAGTTATATGGGTGTTCCCTTATATGCAATAAACAAGGGGCTCAGCTTAACATTCATCTTCAGCCTCCCGTTGAAGAAAGTTTCACTCTGGAGATCACGCCTCCCAAAACAGCTTCTTTTTCAATTTCGTGCGATTTAGAACAGCCTGGTTACTTCGGAGAACATGAAGCTAAAAATGCGTTCGCAAGGGGATCGTGTAGAGGAGAAATAATTCATTTCGAACCTGTGGCATCTTCAGAATTAAGTAGTCCATCCCCTCAGATCTTGTATCAAGCAACCAATTATAATGAGGTCATCCTTTGGCGTGTTGCCGGAATTACTACCTTTAATTTTGCTTCAGGAAGCAAAATTAAAATTCGTTTAACAACCGACTCAGGAAAAGAAATTGAACAAAGTGTTAAGGCTTCTTTTGGCGAAAACGGCTCTCAATGTCCGATGCAGGGTCAGTCGGGTACTTGTCAACCTGCTGACATCACGATTGATACGCATGAATTAAACAAAGAAGAAGGTGCGAAATGACTGCTCAGAACGTATTAACAAAGGGAGTTGCTATGATTGCTCTGCTGGCTACATTGAGCTGTCAACCGACGAGTTTACCAACTTCACCCGCTAAAATTTCAGAACAATCACTTACAAAAAAGACAGACACAAATTTTTTGGCAAACGGCTCTCAATCTAATCAAGAAAAGCTTATCAAAGCGATCAAAAGCAAAGCCCCTTATCAGGGTGAACTTAAAATAGCTGTAAACCCTAATCTTTTTGGTCGCAAAAACCAGCCAAACGCTATAAATTTTAGCTCTACAATGCATGCTGAAGTTTTCCAGACTCAGGCTGTTCCAGCCGGGCCGCTTGTTTTTCAACAGGAGTTTATTCAAGGACATAGCCAGCTTGAAGAAAGTTTAACTTTAAATATTTCCAATACGAGTAAACGCTATACCCTGCACGTTGAAAAAAGCCATCTGGATGCAGAAGTTCAGGTCAATATCAATGGGACAGACTGGATTCAAGCAAGTGATTTTAAAAATCAGGAGTTAGAAGCACAGGCTGACAGTTTACTCCTGAATACGACGAATGCTTTGCGTGTACGGATTACCGGGCAAACAGGTGCACTGGTCAGAGTGACTTTGGTTGAAGGAGGTGAGGCAGGCACGATATTAAAACGACGTGGCACTTTGGGGAGCCTTCAAGACAGTCAGGCAAGTCGTGTCAATCAAAATGACACTAATATTTTTAACCCCAATAATCCAGATAGCCTGGGAGGTTTAACGCCTTATCAGGGCAATATTGAATATGAGGCTCAGGGCAAAACGATTTCTCTCTCCAGGGCCAAAATTAATGATTCAGAGCTAGACTTTGAAACGGGTGTTTTTGAAACGGAGTTTACTTCCAATAGTGCCCGCGACAGTTTCATACAAAAATACCAGGCCGAAATCATTGACCAAATCTCTAGCGACAGCCGCTCGATTTACTTAATGAAAGTGGATTTGTCTTTAAGTCCGATTAATCAGCTTCCCAGTCTGTTAAGAGCATATAATTTGGGGATTCCAATCGATATTGCTTCCGTTGAATTTTCGTCTTTGGCTGCCATGCAGACTTTTGTGATTAATCTGGATACCCTGGTCAACCATCCTGATTGGATGGAATCGATGAGTATAAATGTTGCAGGACAAGGCGGCAGTGAAGAGCCAGTCCCTGGTGATTGGTTTTATAACTACACTTATGGCTCCCAGCCCAATCTGCCTGCTATTAAGGATGGAAAATTACCTGAATCTAGTATGAATCTGGCGTATCGTATACCGAGTAGGGATCCAGCTATTATTCCTGCTACAGTAGGTCATCATAACTGGGGGATGGCTGATGCCCACGTACCTAATGCCTGGAATTATTCTTTGGGTACAGGGGTTAAAGTTGCCTGGCTAGATGAAAATGTGATTCCTGACCATCCAGAGCTCAAGAGACGCTATTTATGGAACAATTACAATAGTCCGCCTACTATTGTCTGTGGACTATGTTATGTGAAGAACTCTTCAGACTATGTACAGATAAATCATGGTCATTATAGTATGATGGTTGGTTTTGCAGAGAAAGACAATGGAATTTGGGGGGCTGGTGTTGCGCCCAATGCACAAGTCATGCCGTTTAGTGATGTCGTTTTTCATTGGGATATGGCGAGAGCCTTAAAAGCAATGCGAGAGTCTGGCTTTGAAGCCGATATCGTGGGGACTTCCGTTAATTGGCCAATCTATCTCTATTTTGCGTCTTATGGTTTTGAAACGGCTCATTCATCTATAATCAAAATAATCCCAGTTTTCGGCCGCAGTCCAGGAATAGAATATGAAATCGATCAGCTTCGCTTAAAGGATATTCCCTTCATTACCAGTGCTGCCAACGATGGCATAAGCAACGACATTAGTTCCTCCTTTCCGTTTAGTCAAAACTATATCTCTATTTTGGAACTTTCAAATATTATCTCCGTAAGTAATGCGGATAGAAACATTGATAGTGTGACTATATCTGGACAAAAGCCATTTAGTGATCCACTTCTTTTTTCACCCCTACTATTTAACTTCCCTGGTGCTGCTCCTACCGTTGCAGCAGGTTTTGGAGAGGGGAGTATTACAAATAACTTTTATTCAAATTATACTCAATCCAAAAATAGCTATTGGGCTCCAGGTTCTTATAATATTGCTGCGCACCATGACATTTCACGTGCCAACACAGAAAATATTCCTGAGTATTTTTCAGGTACCAGTGCTTCTAGCCCTTTTTTAACCGGTGTGATTGCGCTGATGAAATCTCGTAACCCTGACTTAACGGTTGCAGAAATTAAAACCATTTTAGAGGTGACGAGTCGGCCATTAGATGTCATTAGTCATGGTAAAAGCATTGATATTTCAAAGACTAAATTTGTAGATGCTCTAAAAGCAGTCAAAGCAGCCGGAGCCACATCACAGGCTCAGGATTATTTCGCTATTATTGACGATGGTTATCTTCCAGGTAAGAAAACCGCAGTCTTGAATAAACGCGCGCAAATTTCAGCAAACCCAGGGGATAAATCAAAAACGCTGCTTCGTTCAGTTTCTGATCCGGTTTGGAATGGCTTGAGCCATCGCAGACTGGTTAAGCTCTCTGGCTGGACCGGTGTGACAGCCGGTAATACGCCGGATATAGCGAGTTCGTTAGAAATATTAAATTCAGAGGACATTTGCGATATTAATGCTTGTACCAGTCCGCCTGCCAGATTTAATCCGATATTAACAAAAATTGAATTCACACCTGAAGTCGATGGCGGGATGAACATCGTATTAGAAGGTGAAAACCTGATTGCAGACACAAGTTCTCCCTTTCCGATTCATTTATCATTAAAAGACAACTCAGTTCCAGCTTCTGTTTTAGAAATAAAGTTTGCCCAAAACGAAGTTCTGGATATTAACAATCAGGGCACACGTGTCCAGATCAAAATATATCCAGAACGGATCGATGGCACAAGTCCCAATCCGATGATTAATATTCCGGCTGATGAATATGATATTGCATTTAAAAATAGCATTACCGATAAGAAATCAAACTATCTTAGCAGTGCTTCAGGTGCTGGATTTTGTTTTAAGCTATTTGGTTGCGGTAGTTTCGTTACCTCAAGCGTTCCCAATGGAACCTTTCGCGTCACCAACTATGATCCCCCCACCTACAACGGCTTCCAGATTGTCATGCCACCGGGCGCTCATCATTTACCGATGAGGACCAGCCAGATCGCAGCCATCGGCATCCAATCACCGGATCCTGACAATATGCAAGTTATCATCGACGGTCGCTCGATGCCCATCCGTCAGGTGGCCCAGGACTACCTGACCTTTGGCCTGCCCGCTGATCTTGCACCGGGGGTCAAAGACGTGATCATCAAACTCGCGGGTGACACAGTGACCCTGCAAGAAGCGCTCGAAGTGCTGGCCTTGCCACCGCTGGAGCTGGTGCAGACGATATCAACCTCTGGAGGCTATAGCAATGTCAGCTTTAATATTGGCAACGAGACCTTTATGGCCATGACCAATGTGCGGGGCAGCAATCCAATTTCAACCATTAGCAAATGGAATGGCAGTCGCTTTGAGCTATTGCAATCCATCCCCAGCGCGATGGTACAGAACGGATACGATGTTGAGCACTTCCAGATCGGCACCGAGCACTTTCTCGTCTTTTGTGACTTTCATGGCACGGCATCCAGACTGTACCGCTTTAATGGCAGCCAATTTGAGTATCTGCAAGATCTCCCTAACGAACTCTCAGATGCAGAGCACTTCACCATCAACAATGAGCATTATCTGGTCTTTGCTCACTATGTGGGCACACAAAACAAAATCTATAAATGGGACGGCAGTCGATTTGTTGAGTTTCAAAGCATTAATGTCTCCGATGCCTTTGCCTGGGAATCCATCCAAATTGGCAATGATACCTATCTGGCGCTGGCTTTGTATCGTTACGAAAAATTCGGCTATAATCGCACCGCTCTGATCTATAAGTGGAACGGCAGTCAGTTTAGCTTACATCAGTCACTGGAAGCCGAAAACCCCCTTGATCTTGAGTCTTTTCAGATCGGTGAAGACCATTTTCTTGCCATAGCCAATAGCGGTTCGAGTACGGCCAAATCACGTGTACTCAAATGGAACCCCACTACAGATCACTTTGATGAACTTCAGACGCTGAACACGAGCTCTGCCCAAAAAATGACACATTTTGTCAAAAACGGAATTCCGCACTTGATCATCGGGCATGGGGATGCATCGCCAGTGTACCGTTGGACAGGGGCTGATTTTGAACTGTATCGTACGTTGATCGGCACCACCAAATGGGAGTGGAGCTTTGTGGAGGCTGGTGGACAGACTTATTTGTTAACTGGTGGCGTGTATTCGGCCAACGGCTCTTTTGAGACCCAGTCTGAAGTCTATCGCTTTGA
>JBBKWI010000067.1:0-3050 GCA_037968875.1 Candidatus Sericytochromatia bacterium
GCTCTATTCAGGTTATTTTTCATGCTGAAGATGCACCTGAGATTCAGGATGCCGGTTGTATCACCAATTTCAATTGTGCTATTTATGACATCAATCCGCAGGATCAGCAGGGTGAAAACTATTATGATAATCGCTTAGGGACCATAAATACCTTGACTGCCGTCGTGCAAGTGGAAGGCACCAGCATCTCTCAGGAAGTTGAGTACCCACCCTCAGTATTGCTAACTTTGAGAGGCAGTAGTGTCGATGGCGATGTGTTAACCTTGCCTGATGCTGTTCGCTCCAAAAACTTTGTGGTGAGTGTTTTGTTGAAGGATGTTCCTGGCGGAAAGCAAAATATCACGGTCTCACTGGGGGGTGGTTTCCAAACTCAAAAAAGCATTCCGATCTATGTTCCACCCCGTGATACGATTTCAACTGAGTTAATCACCCTTTACCGGGCGCAACCGGTTAATTCTTTTGGCGATGTTAAAGGTATTATTAAAGGAATTGACCCCGCTTTAACTGGTAGCATTCGAATGGGCTATGTGGATTTAACGGAAAGCCAGGGCTACCAGCCCCGTCTAGATGAACGCACGAACCCTGAATTGATTGATCTTATTAAACTGCGTTTAGCAAGTAATGCACGTTCGGTTGATGTCAACAAAGAAACCGGTGAGTACTATTTGAAAAATGTTCCAACTGGGACTCGCATCATGTTGCTTGCGGGCATGGTAACTGATTCAGGTGAGCTTTCAGAGTGTTATATTCCCAATACATCTGTCTTGCTGAATGTACGGGCCAGTCAGATTAATTTGGCGCCTGACATTACTTTAACCAAGCGTCCTGAATGTAATACACCTCAATAAAGCTTATTCGTTCAGAAGATTAAATAAAAAGCAGCCTCGGAGTTAATTCAGGGCTGCTTTTTAGTGCTTATTTAGAAGCGTTCGGGAATCTCTTTAAAGTCGATACCCTCTGCTTCAATCACCAGGTTTTGGTTCTTTTCAAATAAAGGTTTAGAGTTAAATAATTCTTTTGCTTCTTTGAGTTGAGCAATTTCTTCTTCCAGAGTATCATTTTGGATCGCATGTAAAACCCGTGGGTCCTCAACTGCTTTTTGAGTGAAGCCATCAATCAGATCATTGCGAATTTGAACGGCTGTTGCCAGGGTCTCTGCTTGCTCCATGGCTTCAACCATGACCGGAATATTGCTCAGCACCACCAAAGCCTGTAAAACCAATTCTTTATGGGCCCAGAGATCCATGATGTCGCTTTCAACCGAGGTTGACCTAAAGAGCTCAGGCAAGCTCTGGTGGATTTGAAGTGTCAATTGATAAACTTCTAAAGGGCTTAAGGCAAAATCATAGCGTAAAGAACCGATGGTTTCAGGCTCTAGTTTTTCAAAATACTTATAAACAAAACCATAGAGTGGTTGTGATAGCTTTCTTAAATGCTGAATGTCAGTCATATTTAATTCTCCCATTGCTTTAATAATAACAGGCGGCGGCGACGAATAGACTGAAAGGTTTGGCTGCGCTCAGACAAGAGAGGCGCTTCTTGATCCGGTGTAAGATCTACCTTCTTAGTTTGAGGGGCTTGCTCTGTTTTCTCTAATACTGTCAAGATACTTTTATTCTTTGCTTCCTGAGGATCAGCTATATTCTCTGAGCGTAGCTGATTATGATCTAAATAATAATGATTTTGCTCTTGAAAAAATAGATTATGAGACTGAAAAAAATGATCTGGCTCAAAAAGCAAGCGTCCGCTTACCAGGCTGAAAGAAAGTCCCGGAGGCAAAAATTGATTTAAGCTCTGCACTTTTTCTGCTGCGGGCTCGCGTATCAGGGAAAATTGGACCAGTCCCTCACATAAGTGAATCAAGCATGCTTCTGACTCTGGGTCGCTGTTTAGAAATAAACGGCTCATTTCGCGCTTAATAAATTGGCGAAAATCACTGACTTGATCGAGATCGTGTTCGGCATAATTTAATTCTAGCAATAAGAACTTGAGCTCATCAGACTCTTCGGCTGAGACGAGTTGGGCCAGCATCCAGGAGCGAAGCGCAGAGCTTAAGAATAACGAGAGGGGTGGCAAATCTGACATGCTAATCAGTTTAACAGGTAAAAATATGAATCGGTCGATTAAGCAAAATCGCCGTTGGCAGCGCGTCCAAACCCATCAAAACGTTTGCGGTCTTCTGCTTGTGATAAATCATAAGACTTACGCACAACAGCTTGTGACCAGCGCTTGCCATCGGGTCCCTGACCGCTAGTATTGCCTTCAACGGTTTCTAATTTACCTGTGCGGGCATCATAAGAAACGACCAGGCCGACGTGGCCATGAGAAAATAAGGCGACATCTCCGGCTTGAATCGGAATATTTTGCCAGTTATGGGTCATGGCTCCAAGATCAATATGAGAGTAATGTGATTTGTAGGCATTGACATAACCAGGTGTGGGGGACTCCGCCATAATGAAATACTGGCGTGCGCTACCCTGAGATTGGTGGCTTTGACGGAGCTGGTCTAAATCCTGGTGAAGCCCGGCATCGCGACTGGTGTAAGAGCGGTACATGAAAAAGTCACGCGATTTTTGATAAGAAGCAAAACTTTCGGGGTATTTGAAGCCCGCTTGTGAGAAATTAAAAGCGGTAAAAAAACCGCACCATTCGTAACCTTTGCCGAACTTGGCATTTTGGGCATAAGTATTGATACGAGGACCTTTATTTGCCCCTTCTGTTTCGCGTACGCCAGAGCGCCATTCCTGAAGCCCGCTGTTTACAATCAATTGTTGGCGTTGACTTGTTCTGGCTAGATTTGGCGATAATTGCAGCGCTTGTAGACGGATCGGATTGCTGGATTGAGATTTGTTTTTTGAGGGAGAGCCCAGCGGCTGAAGCGTCGGACGAGAAAATAAATTAACTTGCGTTGTAGGCTGGGAGCGTTGCCCTGAAGTCGCCGTAAAATGATCTTGTTGATTGAGTAAAGAAGAAACCCGGTTTAGACGCTGCTGTTGTGGGGGTGAAACAGGCACGGGCAACTTAAAAAGCTGTTGTGGGGCCTGTAGTAC
>JBBKWI010000068.1:0-4799 GCA_037968875.1 Candidatus Sericytochromatia bacterium
TCAAAGCGATAGACTTCAGACTGGGTCTCAAAAGAGCCGTTGGCCGAATACACGCCACCAGTTAACAAATAAGTCTGTCCACCAGCCTCCACAAAGCTCCACTCCCATTTGGTGGTGCCAATCAATGTACGATACAGTTCAAAATCAGCCCCTGTCCAACGGTACACTGGCGATGCATCCCCATGCCCGATGATCAAGTGCGAAATTCCGTTTTTGACAAAATGTGTCATCTTTTGGGCTGAGCTCGTGTTCAGTATCTGAAGTTCATCAAAGTGATCTGTAGTGGAGTTCCATTTGAGTACACGTGATTTGGCCGTACTCGAACCGCTATTAGCTATGGCAAGAAAATGGTCTTCATTGGGATTTGACCTTCCCCCGAAAAAGGGAACACCTGAGAACAGAAAATTCAATAAAAAGTTTTAATGCATTCAGCTATTTTATTTTGAAATCGTTCAAGGGAGTGAATTAGCTGTGGAAGCCTTTGTATTTAAAGCCTAAACTTTGCAAAGAACGTTAAGCCAAGTTCAAGGGCTGCACATGTTATGCTGTCAGGCATGAATCGCTTTCATGCACTCTTTGACTTACTCAATACGCCTGCCTTTTTAGCCTGGCTACCGGCTATTTCTCAGCAATTGCTCAGCTGGGAAGCCCAGCTCAGCGCAGAAGATCGCAAGCGCATGGGCTTATTGGCCCATTTGCCCACGATTGCGGCGAGCTATGAAATTCAGCAGAGCGTCAAAGTCAGCCCTGTAGACGCCATCGACGCCAGTCAGCAAGAGCGAATCGAAACCCTGCTCAAGAAATTCTCGCCCTGGCGCAAAGGCCCTTTTGAGATTCATGGCGTACAGATTGACACCGAGTGGCGCTCCGACTGGAAATGGGAACGGCTGCGGCCTTTTTTGGATGATCTGAGCGGGCGCAAGGTGCTCGATATTGGCTGTGGCAGTGGCTATCATCTTTGGCGCATGCTCGGCGCAGGGGCCGAATGCGCGATTGGCGTCGATCCGATGCCTCTGTTTTATCAACAGTTTTTAGCGATTCAACATTTTATGCCCGAGCTCGCCGCTTATTTCTTGCCTTTGGGTGTGGACGATCTGCCCTTAGAGCCTCTGTTTGATACGGTCTTTGCGATGGGCGTGCTCTATCACCGCCGCTCACCAATCGACTTTTTGAAACAATTACACAGCCTGTTGAAACCCGGTGGACAAGTCGTACTCGAAACCCTAATTGTGACTGGCGATGCCCAACGGGTACTGGTGCCTGGCGAACGCTACGCAGGGATGCGAAATGTCTGGTTTGTGCCTTCAGCTGCGGCCCTCGAAGTCTGGATGCAGCGCTGTGGCTTTCGCGAGATCAAGACCGTCGATATTGACCAAACCAGTTGCGACGAACAGCGCGCCACCGACTGGATGACCGGTCAATCATTGGCTGACTTTTTAGACCCGGTCAATCCCGATCTCAGCCGCGAAGGACACCCAGCCCCCTTGCGGGCTATTCTGACTGCGCGAGCTTAAGGCTTGAGTTCGATGCGCTGCAAAGGCCCACGTTCAACACCAAAGCGATCCAAATAGAGTACCGGCTGGGCCCAGAGCTCTATCAGCCCTAGCTTGACCTTGGCCCGTGTTTTTGAGCTCAATTGCTCAGTCAACAAACGGGCAGGGATACTGGCCAACCACTCGGCCTGATCATCCACCGGCAAAGTAATACTGACAGCCACCGCTTGACCATTGGCCAGAGCATAACGCGGCAGATCACTATTTAAGGGCACTTTGCCCGCTGCATCACGGTAGAGCTGAATCACGACCTGCATTTGTTTGCCCGCCTGAGGGGCTAAATCCCATTGGCCAGCAAACAAGACCTGATCACCCAAGAGACGGGCCGACAGGATCTGAATCGCTGGCATGTATTCTTCTTCGGCCTGCATCAGTGGCCGCTCGATATTGTTCATATCGTCTAGATCATCAATGCTGCCATTAACGATACCATCAAGAGCACTGGCAGGCTTCAAATCCCGTTCGTCGGCTATTTGTTCACGTGATTCTTTCTTTTCAGCATCAGAATGACTCGCTCCTGAAGTCGCAGGCAGATCTTCTTTGCTGCGGTTATCGCCGACAGGCGGAACGGCATCAGCCGACGGTTGCAGAGTGGTAACGGGCTGTGGCTTTGCAGGGACTCCTGGTGCTGAGCCCACGATCCGGGGAGGCACTGCCGGTGTGCTGCTGAGGGTCGGCCAGGGATCTGTTAAGGCATCTTTGGCCACATAGCCCTCGCGCACCACTTTGGCGAAATGCCCATAGGAGATCCAGCCATAGCCCTGGCTCGACCATTTGGGCCCCCAGGAATTCAAGACTTTGAAGGCCTGCTTGTGATCATCGTAGCCCACCAATACCAGGGCATGCCCCCCCAGAGACTGGCCGCCGGGCTGTTTCCAGACCTCTTGATTACCGAGGCGATAGAGGCCATCATCGATCATGGCACCGATCATAATCGGGTAACCAGCCTGCAAATGGCTTTTGAGCTCCATCGGTGCCGCCACATTGACCTGACGCCAATAGGCGATGCGATAGCGCCGGGCCTGCTCCAATTGGCTGGCACTGGGCAGACGTTGATAATCATCAGGGTTGTACGGCATCTCGGACCACGACAAAGCCCCCCGACTGGAGAGCAGATTGAGGGCATCGACCAGAGTCGCACCGCCATCTCGGCCCTGATTGATCTGGTTATAGACAAAGGCCGGTGAGAAAATCCGTTTCCAGTCGGGTTGCCCCCGGGCGATCAATTGATAACGCTGCTCGATTTTTTCCTGATAGGTTTTGACAGCATAAGCAGAGACCCAGGCCACACAAGAATTCTGCTGTGACTGGAAGCCCGGCGGGGGCATATGTTCGGACAGATCAACCTGTGCCGGCAAACGATAGCCAGCATAAGGCAACTCAGCCAAAGGGATGCCCCGCAATTGTTCTGGCGGAACAAACTCCAGACCTGTGGCTGCTATAGGACTCGGACTCAAGAGGAACCAGAGTCCCGAAAACAGCGCTTTGATCATGATTTATTCCTCACTTTAGCCAGCAGACGCGTGACCAATAGCTTTATTTCCGTGAGACCCACATCTGGTAATTTTCAAAAGCAAAGGGCTGCAGTGCTTGCTGAAAAATATGGATCGATGTATTCACAGGTACATGGTTATAGACCCACTTGGCGCCACCAATGTTCAACCACTCACCATTTTGTTTGATATGTTTATTGCTCAAACGCAGACAACCGTGTGAGGCTGGGGTTCCCAGGTAATAGAGATAAGACTCACCCGTCAGGCCATGATTGCCATATTCATACGAATACCCCGGGATCATAATTGTGGTCCAGAAAGGCATCACTGATTCATAGAGAGTCGAGCGAGGGGCCGCTGCTTTGACGCCCAATTTAAATTGGCCTTTGGGGGTCAGCTTGTCGCCGGTAGCGCTAGAAGTCAGCAGCCGTTGCACGATCTGCTCCTTATAAATCACCTGATAATACTGGCGTTGAGGAGCCTTACTCTGCAACGAATGATGCAAATTAACCAGCACCTGCCAGTTGATCGGATTTTTGTCAAAGCTAATCCCTGGATTTTCAATCGGGAAAATAGTGGCTGGAAAGGGGCTCACATAGACCAGTGCATTGCGGGTCGCGAGTCGGGGGCTCTCGGTTTTGATAGTGACTTTTTTGCGGCCCGGGCTATGAAAAATCAGGTCGAGATTCAGGGGCTGCTTATTCTTGATTTCAAAGGGAATACTGGCTTCGTGCTGGGACGTGAGATTATAGTCTTTTTCGCTAAAGAGAATCTGGCCCTTGACCGGGTAAGCTGCCGCTCCCTGTACAGAAAGCGTCAAACGCGTAGGTTGGCCTTCCTGCGCTTTGGCAAACGAAAAGCGCAATTTTGCTTTACCCGTCAGAGCTGCGCTAGGTTCAGCACTCGGTTGTGACGAGGGAGAGAGAGTCGGGTACAAACTCGGAAAGGTACTGGGTTCAGGTGTCGGCGTACTCACCGGTTGTTTGGGGGGCAAAGGGGTGACGGACGGAAAAATCTCAGGGAAAACATCAACTGGGGGCAGATTTTGATCAGACGTCTGGGCCCAGACGCCGGGGGTCAGACTGGTAAGCAGCATGGCAGTAAGCAACAACAAACGCATCAGGTTAACCTCTATATCCATAAATTCTCTAGACTTAAGTTCATGTTACAATATGCCTCCTGTAAAAAGGGGAAACTTCAAAGGAAAATTTGCTTGTGCATGGAATGGATACAGCCTATCGCATGGCGGCACCAGTGGTGCTCGGAATATTTATGGGCTACTATTTAGATCAGCGTCTGGGCACCAAGCCCTGGTGGATGCTTGGCCTCTTGTTTTTAGGACTGATCACCGGATTTTGGACCATCATTAAGCAAGTCTATTATCCTGAACTCTCAAAATATACAGATCCCACAGCAGACAAAACACCCGATAACGACGCCACACCAGAGGCCGACGAAAAGCTTTAATTCTGAATTGCTTTAGGTAAAGTCGACCCAGTCGCCCTGGGCTTTGGATTGCTTGCGATACTGATCGGCAAAACTCAGCAAATCGTCTTCATTAAAGTAGATCTCTTGCTCCAGGTTAAACTGACTCAACTCTTTGGGGCGGGCACAAACCGGGCACAGCGCCCCTGCCGTAGCGATTTCAGCGTGCGTATAACAAATCGCGGTTTTGCATTTTGCGCAATGGGTATCCATTGCGTTGCGACACGAACGCCGGGGCACCAAAAAACCCACAATGGCCTGACAATTT
>JBBKWI010000069.1:0-18917 GCA_037968875.1 Candidatus Sericytochromatia bacterium
GTCAGGTTGTTCCCCTGAGTCTGGTGCGCTTTACTGAAGGGGCAACACCTGCATTTCGATTGCCGAGAACGATCTGACTTTATTGGCACAGATGCCCCATTATTTAATCAAGACTTTTAGGTTACTGACCTTAAATATTAAATATGTGTATATGCTGTAAATTGATTTCACTGATTTTATGTCCTATAATAAACAAATAGAATATAGGACATAATTGATGACATATTCACTTATATTAATGAAGCAATTAAAAGATCAAGGTTGGAAGGTTAAAATCCGAGATCGAGAGCGTAACGAAGTACCGCATGTCCATATATTTCATGGCCCCGAGCAATGGCGCTGGAATTTGCGTGATGATTGCTTACTCTCGGGATCAAAGTTAGATAAGCAAATAATTAGCGCTATTGCAGCAGATTTAAACAATTTAAGAGCTCATTGGGATTTAATGTATCCAGAAAATCCTGTCTTTACGCAGGTAGAAGAAGGTGAACACGATGACGATTGAATTAATTGCAAAAACGGCCCAGGGCATACATACAATCAAATGGCCTAAAAAAACCGTTTACGTTATGAATACAGCACGATTCAAAAAATCTTTTAACGGCATTAAAACGCGAATATTTTCACAACGAAATCAGAAGCGGATTTGGAGTGAGCATCTATTTTTGATCATTAAAAACAATCTGAGTCCCGCGATGAAGTCGCCTTTACCCAATATTATTGAGGTGAATAAAAGTAATGAATTGCCTATTGATGCCTTATCTAACATTTTAGCTCGCCCTGATCGAGGAGAGTTTGTGATTTCTATGAATCTAGACCATGAAAATAAACTCATCAGCTTACTACGGGGGAGCCTGGACTCTTTATTAGTACCGTTTGACGCTTTCCCAAAAACAGCAACGGGCCAAACGCCTGATTTTGAAGATGCTGAAATTATTGATTATGGCCGTACGATTCGATTTGGGGATTACGAAGCTGGAGTAGACAGCATACTCTATGATTACGACAGAGATTATAGAAAAGAATTAAACAAGCAGCGATCTGAAACAGATAAAACCCTGGGTGCCTGTTTACGAAGAGTTCGATTGGCTCAGAAACTAAAACAGAGTGATTTCTCTGGAGTTTCTGCTAAAGAGGTTGGACGGATTGAACGTAACATAACCCAAAACCCACACACAAAAACATTAAGAGCAATTTTGGATCAATTAGGCCTAGAAAACAAAAGTGAACTGCTTACCTACTAAATAGATAATCAGGGCTTTTCTTCAAGAAAGCCCACTGACTTGATTTGGGCATATTCTTCTTCTGTGAATTGAACGTGAATGCGCTTCATGGCCATCGTTTAAGTTCGCTCCTTTTAAAAGAGGCAGATAATGAAAACTTTAATTTTCACAAAAGCTAGAGATAACCTTAACGCTGTGCTCGATGAAGTGGCTGAGAACTCCAATAACACAATTATTAAGCGGAGTAAAAAGCCCGATGCTGTGGTGATGTCATTGGAATTTTTTTATGGAATGATGGAGACCATGCACCTCTTGAGCAGTCCAGCCAATGCGGAGCATCTCGTGCGTGGAATAGCAGCGCACAAAGCCGGTTTACTTGAACAGCATGACCTGATAGATGCCTAGATCTCTAAACTGGTTTCCTGAGGCCTGGTCTGATTATCTTTACTGGCAAACTCAAGACAAAAAAACGATGAAGCGCATTAATAAGCTGATTGATGCGACAACAAGAGACCCTTTCAAGGGAATCGGAGACCCTGAACCTCTCAAAGTGAATCTCTCAGGGTACTGGTCTCGAAGAATAGACCAGGCTATGCGTTTAGTCTATTCAGTCGAAGATGAGGCTATCAATATCATTTCTTGTCGTTATCACTATTCGAAGTAGAAAGGCATCATTTAAAAACACTGGCGCCTTTATTCGCTTGCTCACACGCTTGCGTTGAGCGCAAGATCTAAGGCACTTTGGGAAACCAGGACAGCCACTAGGATGCAGGAGACTGATACGCCGGGAACACCAGGGGTCGGTCATGTTCTGCGAAACGGTGGCGATGCCAGTCAAGATCATAGACTGATTTCAAAACTTCCGGCGTCAAGACCTCATTCACTTCACCGAAAGCATGGCTTTCACCGGCTTTTAAGATCAGTATCTGATCCATAAACTGAGCCGCTAAATTGAGATCATGCACGACCACAAGCACCGCTCTTTCGGGACTCAACCACTGCCGAATCACTGTCATCAATTCGATTTGCGCCCCAATATCCAGATGAGAAGTCGGTTCATCCAACAGCAGCAGACGGGGCTCTTGTGTTAGCGCACGCGCCAATTGCACCCGTTGCCATTCACCGGAACTGAGTGTCGTTAATGAACGTTCTAGCCAGGGCTCCAGGCTGCAGGTCTGAATCGCTGCGTCCCGGGCTTCTTGATCACTATTTTGCCAGCCGCCTAGCCACGACTGATGGGGAGCACGGCCAAAAGCAAGGTATTGATAGACGCTGAGCGCAAACGGTGGCAAGTTTTCACGCGGGCTGACACTGGCAATCAAGCAAGCGCGCTGACGATCTGGAAGCTTAAACAGATCCTGACCCAGAACATCAATTTGGCCCAGATTTGGTTTCAGAAATGCAGACAAACAGCGCAATAATGTGGATTTACCCGCACCGTTTGGCCCAACGATCCCCAACGCCTGCCCGAATTGTGCTTGAAACGAAATTTGACTGATCAAAACCCGTTCGTTTTGCTGAAAGCCCAGATTCTGAACATTCAGAATGGCTGGACTCATAGTAAAGCTACCCGTAACAAGTCATTGGACTTTATGTCTAAAGCCATTTAGGCACCTGCAGGTAACTGTTTTTTGAGATCTAGTATCAGTTTTTCAATCGTGACGCGATCAGGACTTGCAGGAGCATATTTCAAAAATTTTTCAAAGGCAGAAATCGCTTCCAGACCTTTGCCGATTTTCACATATGCCACCCCAAGGTTCCGATAAACATCCGCGCGTTGGGGTTCCAGCTTGACTGCAGCACCAAAATCACGAATCGCCTCGGGATATTTTTGCAGATCATAGTAAGCGATCCCCCGCATAGAGAGAGCATCTGTATAGGTCGGGTTTAACTGAATGGCTTGATCAAGATGCTTAAACAAAACAGCCCCTTTGCGATCACGATGATAAGCCACCGTCGCCATTAAATAATGCACTTCCGGGTTTTGGGGTGAAAGCTTTAAGGCATGCGCCAGTAATTTTTCGGCCGAATCATAATGCCCCTGGCTCAAAGCCAATTTGCTGAGTTGGTAGTAAGCTGGCGCAAAAGAAGCTTTAGAGCGAATACTCTGCTGGTAATACTTTTGCGCTTCTTCTAGCTTGCCTTCCTGGTGATAAGAACGACCCAGGCGATAAGCTGTGTCGCCATAATTGGGATCGGCCTGATAGACCTTAGAAAATTCCTTGATCGCCCGCTCGGTAGCGCCCAATTCATCGTATAAGCGGCCAAGGTCATAGCGTCCGGGTAGATAATCCGGTTTGATTGAAAGTAAATTATTCAGAATCTCTGTTGACTTTAAATTTTTGCCTAGCTTTTCATAAGCCAATGCCATCTGATGATGCGCCCCGATATGATCAGGTTGCAGGGCCACAGTTCGCACAAAATAGTTCAGGGCGATTTGCTCCTGACCAATCTGCTTATAGGCCCGGCCCAATAAAAACTGAGCATCCACAAATTCTGGATTGGCTGTGACCAAAGGCGTCAATAAGGGGATTACATCAGCCCATTTACGCTGCTCGGCCAGGTTACGTGCCTTTTGATAAGCACCGTGCTGGTTGGGCTGAGAGACATTGACTTGTGGCGTTAAGCCGGTCGGTCTGATACGTTGATTTAACAAACTGGCTCGTTGTTTGGCCTGGGCATGTTGTGGATCAATCAAGAGTACTTTTTGGTAAGCAGCCAGGGCTTCTGGACCCTGTTTAGATTGCTCATAAGCCAGCCCCAGATTAAAATGGGCATTGGCATCTTGTGGCTTATAGTTTAAGACATAACGAAAGGCCTCAATCGCACCGGGCCAATCTTTTTTTTGCAAATAGACACCCCCCAGATTGTTGTAGGCCTCTAAATAATCGGGCTCCAAATCAAGCGCATTACGATAGGCCTTAATGGCCTTGGTTAAATCATTGATTTGTTGATAAACCACACCCAAATTGTAATAATACTGAGCTTCGACCCCATCCATACCGATCAATTCCTGGTAGGATTCAATCGCTTTGCCAAAGTTTTTATTGAGATAGGCCTGGTAAGCTTGTTGTTCAAGTTCTGATTTAGATAGGGCCAAACTGGCCAGCGGAAAGCTAAGACTGATCAGCAGTCCTAGAATTATTGGTCGGGTGCACCTTTGTGAGCCCATGTTGCAAAAGCCTCCGAAAGTTTAAGTGCTTTGGTTTGAAATGGTTGGGGACGATGGTAAACAAATTTCAGAAAAAACTGCATATCATCGAGATTAACGGTCTGTAAAATATCTTGCATCGGGATATTCATATAGCGTCCTTTGCCAGGTGAGGGCAATTTTTGGCCATAAGGGGCGCAGTTTTTAATTTCTTCAATGCCGCGCAGCATCCAGGTGTGATGTAAGTCAAGATCCTCAGGGTGATAGTTCTGGATATCACGCTCGGTTAAAAAGGGGCGATTGTGAATCGTTGAGAAAAATATTTTCTTTTCGAGTACTTTGCCAAAATGCCAATCCAAAGGAGCTAAATTCTGAGCACTGGTGAGAGCAGGCAGTTGGTTTTTTAGCGTATTACTGATTGCAGGAGCTGGATTCAAAGGACCGATCGGTAAATGTTGAGGCGCGTCAGATTGATCGAGTAAATCGTTTGAAGGAATCGGATCCGTTTCCAGAGTTGAGTTTGGGGTTACCGCTGGATTTTTAGACCCCACTTTGTCGCCTATATTTTTTACGACAGTGGTGAACTCCTGCAACATGGCTTTGCCAATGCCATCTCCCATATTTTTGAGGCCTTCGGCAGTACTATCAGCCACGTTATTAACAGATTTACCCAGGGGCTTTACCAAACGACCAAAACTACGTGAGAGACGCCCCCCAAGGTTTTCCAAACGATTGCCGACAGCATCTGACATGCGCGAAATCTCTTGGTTCATATCGTTAACGTATTTATCGAGCGGTTGTGTACCTGAAGACTGAGGAGCATCCGCTGATTCTGTAGCAGCCTGTAACTCAGCGGCTTCTGCTTCGAGATGCCCAGTTTTGCGCTTACTCTCGTCAATTGCTTTACGAGAAAAGCGCATTTTGTCGCTCCACTGTTGCTGAGCAAAAAGCTCATCAGTGCCGGGTTTTTTCTTTTGTTCGCTCATAATTAATGGCCGTAACAGCCTCTCTGGTCAGTGCTTATGGCATTATAGCGCAAATATAGCGCTCGATTCCGCAAATATAGTGCTTGATTCCGTTTTCAAGCTAAGAATTTCAAACACTTAATCTGAGAGCTTAATTTACTCAAAAGAGACGACCAGCGCTGATTTCAGAGCCTCAATTAATAGGAGCGAGGCAAACCCAAATTATGTTCAGCCACAAAATTGAGAATCATTTCACGGCTAATCGGAGCAGTTTTCATGACCCGCACCGTGCTCCAGAGATAAATGATCTCGTACTCTTCAGAAAATCCATAGCCGCCCAGGGTTTCAATGGCCTGGTCTACGGCCTTAATGGCCACATCTGCGGCCATTAACTTGGCCATGTTTGAATAATTACCTACAATAGCCGCTGACTGCCCCTGATCAAAGGCCCAGGCCGAGCGATAAGTCATCAAACGTGTCGCTTCCTGCGCAATTTTGACCTCGGCCAGGGGGTGTGCCAGGGATTGGTACGAACCAATCGCTCTGCCATTAAAGACTTTGCGTGTTTTGGCATATTCCACTGCACGCTGCAGGGCAAACTCCACGATACCGATACCCATGCCCGCTGCCAGAATACGCTCTGGATTGAGCGAATCAAAGAGTATTCGGGCACCCATATGCTCTTGACCAAGTAAATTAGCTGCCGGCACCCGCACATTGTCCAGAAAGATTGCAAATTGTTTACTGCCTTCGAGGCCTTGCATGGGCAGATTCTGCTTTTCGATCCCTTCTGCGCGGGTATCCACCAAAAACAAGCTCAAACCAAAGGTTTTACTGCCTTTAGCCTCTGCTTCAGCCAGGGTGGCCGTGCGGGTGACCAGCAGCATATAATCACAAATATCTGCGGCAGTAATAAACACTTTTTGACCCGTAATCAGGTAATCATTGCCATCACGACGGGCAAAAGTTTGGGTATTAAACACATTGCTGCCCGCATCGGGTTCGGTGTGGGCATAACATAATTTGATCTTGCCTTCGGCCATCGCAGGCAAGAAGCGTTGTTTTTGTTCTTCACTGCCATGATTCAAGATACAGGCAGCGTCCATCCCGTTAATCACATGTAAAGGGCTTCCAAAGCCATACTCACTTAAGGTTTCAAGTGCCAGCGTCAGGGCCATCAAGCCCATACCCGTGCCACCATATTGCTCTGGGATCATCGAGCCCATCAAGCCAGCAGCACAAAAACCTTGCCACAGCGCTTCGGGGTAAACCTGGTCTTTATAAATTTGCTTGCGAAAGGCCTGATGTTCTGGTGCAAATTGCTTCACCATTTTATGCACCGTTTGCTGGACCATTTTTTGGTCATCGGTCAGAGTAAAATCAAAGGCCATGTCTATGCTCCTGTTTGCTCTTCTGACTAAGCAAAATGTGCTAACCAGTGAAGGCATTTTCTATTCATCTTACTGCTAACGAAAAATAACAGCAAAAATTAATAATAAACCTCAGCCAATATTCAGAGTAGGGTGAAGGATCGAGAGTCATTGAAAAAGAGACTTTTCCAGGCGCAATAATCATCCAATTTGGACTTAAAAATCAAAGAATACACATTGACAATCACCACCCAACTTGACTACTCTGAAGCATGCTCTTGATCACAAACCACAATGTTAGTCCGTTGCAAAACGCCCACATAGCTTCAAGCTCATTCTCCGCACAAAGGCTTGATTTCAGCCTGATAGATTCAGATATACTCAGAAATAATCAGCCCCTGCGTTTTGCATTCCTGCGGTCTAATCATCAATCTAAACAACAATATTTGGATCAGAAGCAAGTATTCCCCAGAAACGATTTCAGATGGATAAATGCAAATGGTTTGTATCCGTCGCTTTCGACTCAATTTTTTGACAGAAACGGTTAGGCCTAAATATGCCCACATCTTCTTTGATTTTTGACGAGCCCTTACTTAAACCCAATCGCAAACGCTTTGTCTTGTTTCCGATTCAAGACCATGAAATTTGGGAAATGTACAAAAAAGCCGAAGCCAGTTTTTGGACCACCGAAGAAATCGATTTGTCTGCAGATTTGCAAGACTGGCAATTGAAACTAAACGACGATGAGCGCCACTTTATCAAACATGTCCTGGCCTTTTTTGCGGCCAGTGACGGCATCGTCAACGAAAACTTAGCGATCAATTTCATGCGTGAAGTGCAATCCCCAGAAGCGCGTTGCTTTTATGGTTTCCAAATCATGATGGAAAACATTCATTCAGAGACTTACTCGCTCTTAATTGATACCTATATCCAGGACAGCAGTGAAAAGAATCATCTCTTTCAGGCCCTAGACACCCTACCCTGCGTGCAACGCAAAGCTGAATGGGCCTTGCGTTGGATCGAGCAAGGCAGTTTCGCAGAGCGTTTGGTCGCATTTGCTGCCGTAGAAGGTATTTTCTTCTCGGGTAGCTTCTGTTCGATTTTCTGGCTCAAAAAACGGGGCTTGATGCCTGGGCTGAGTTTTTCCAATGAATTGATTTCCCGAGATGAAGGCTTACACACAGATTTTGCCTGCTTACTGTATAGTCAACTCAAGAATCCACTCAGCACTGAGCGTCTCGAAGATATTATTCGCGAAGCCGTTATGATTGAGCAAAGCTTCGTGACCGACGCCCTGCCAGTCAAATTAATTGGAATGAATTCTGACTTAATGAAACAGTATATTGAGTTTGTGGCGGATCGCTTAATCGTCTCAATGGGTGGCAAAAAACTTTATCATGCCCAAAACCCCTTTGATTTTATGGATATGATCTCATTGCAGGGCAAAACAAATTTCTTTGAAAAACGTGTCTCTGAATACCAAAAATCTGGAGTCATGAACACGGTCTCTTCGACAGGTGGAGATCATAAAGCGTTCAGTCTGGAAGAAGATTTTTAGTTTCAAGTCTCTCCTGTCACATAATTAAAACCTAAGGAAATCAACATGTTTGTAGTCAAACGTGATGGCGAACAAGAAGCCGTCAAATTCGATAAAATCACCGCCCGTATTCAATATCTTTGTGAAGGACTTGACCCACAGCATATTGACCCGTCCCGCGTCGCCCTTAAGGTCATCGAAGGACTTTATGACGGCGTGACCACCCAAGAGTTGGATGATCTGGCTTCAGAAATTGCAGCCACCATGACCACCCGCCACCCGGATTACGCTTTGTTGGCAGCCCGAATTGGGGTTTCGAATCTGCATAAGAACACCCGTGAGTCTTTCTCTGAGACCATGAGTGACCTCTATCATTATGTCAATCCCAAAACAGGTGAAAACGCAGGCCTGGTTGCTGATGATGTCTATGCTGTGATTCAAAAACATGCCACGGTTCTCGATGCAGCCATGAATCATGAGCGGGATTTCTTATTGGATTACTTTGGATTCAAAACCCTCGAGCGCTCCTATCTGCTCAAACTCAATAATAAAATCGTCGAGCGGCCACAGCATATGTTGATGCGCGTAGCTGTCGGAATTCACGGCGAAGACCTCAAATCCGCTCTTGAAACATATGATTTGCTCTCAGAACGCTGGTTTACCCATGCCACCCCCACTTTGTTTAATGCAGGCACCCCAAAACCACAGATGTCTTCCTGCTTTTTGATCACCATGAAAGATGACAGCATCGATGGCATCTATGACACACTCAAAACCTGCGCCAAAATCTCTCAGTCAGCCGGTGGAATTGGCCTGAGCGTTCACAATGTACGCGCAACAGGCTCTTATATCTCTGGCACCAATGGCACCAGCAACGGGATCGTACCGATGTTACGTGTTTATAACGACACCGCGCGTTATGTGGATCAGGGCGGCGGCAAACGCAAGGGCGCTTTTGCAGTCTACCTTGAGCCCTGGCATGCAGATATTCATTCCTTTTTGGATTTACGCAAAAACCACGGCAAAGAAGAATTACGTGCCCGTGATTTGTTTTATGCACTCTGGATCCCAGATTTGTTTATGCAACGGGTTGAAGAAGAAGGCCAGTGGTCACTGTTTTGCCCCCATGAGGCACCCGGTCTCGCGGATTGTTGGGGCGAAGAGTTTGTCGCACTTTATACCCGTTACGAGCAAGAAGGACGCGCGCGCCAGACCGTTCCAGCCCGTGAACTCTGGATGAGCATCTTAGAAGCTCAGATTGAAACTGGCAACCCCTATATGCTGTTTAAAGATGCCTGCAACCGTAAGAGCAATCAGCAAAATCTGGGAACGATCAAATCCAGTAATCTCTGTACAGAGATCGTGGAATACACAGCCCCTGATGAAGTAGCAGTCTGTAATCTGGCCTCGCTTTCTTTACCCGCTTTTGTCAAAGACGGCAAATTTGATCACCAACGCTTATATGAAGTGACCCAGGTCGTTACCCGCAATTTGAATAAAATCATCGACCGCAATTATTACCCGGTCCCAGAAGCCAAAAACTCCAATTTACGTCATCGTCCAATCGGCATTGGCGTCCAGGGTTTAGCCGATGTCTTTATCTTACTCAGAATGCCATTTGAGTCCGACGAAGCACGGGCCTTAAACCGTGATATTTTTGAGACTCTCTACTTTTCAGCCTGTACGGCATCAAAAGACCTGGCCATTGTCGAAGGCCCTTATGAAACCTATGCTGGCTCACCTGCCTCAAAAGGACAATTGCAATTTGATCTTTGGAATCAAGTGCCTTCGGATCGTTGGGATTGGCAAGGTCTCAAAGCTGAGATCAAACAACATGGCATGCGTAACTCGCTCTTAATCGCACCGATGCCAACCGCATCCACCTCTCAGATTCTTGGCAATAACGAATGCTTTGAGCCCTATACTTCCAATATCTATACCCGTCGGGTCTTATCAGGGGAGTTCATTGTCGTTAATAAACACCTCTTGCGCGACCTGGTCTCTCTGGGACTCTGGAATGATGATCTCAAAAATCAGCTCCTAACCAATAATGGTTCGATTCAGAATATCGAGGGCATTCCGAAAGAATTCAAAGAGCTCTACAAAACCGTCTGGGAAATCAAACAACGGGCCCTGATCGATATGGCTGCCGATCGCGGTGCCTTTATCTGTCAGTCCCAATCACTTAACCTCTTTGTTGACCAGCCGAGTTACGCCAAGTTGACTTCAATGCACTTCTATAGCTGGAAGCAAGGCCTCAAAACCGGCATGTATTATTTACGGACGCGTGCCGCAGCCGACGCCATCAAATTCACCGTTGAAAAACAATCTTTACAAGGCAATTCAAGCACCGAAATGACAGAAGCTGAAGCCCTGGCATGTTCACTGGAAAACCCTGAAGCCTGTGAAGCCTGTAGCGGTTAAACAAGCCCTGATAATTAGAGCCGGCACCTAAGCGGTTGCCGGCTCTTTTACTATCATTCGCTACTGACAGGCTTTGTCCTCGCCATGACAATATTGGCAAGAAGCAGTCGCAAGCTCAGATGCGATTCAACGGCAAGTGCTGGAAATATTTTCCCGATTTGTTCAGATCTGAATTCCTTGCTAGACTGACTTAGCCTAAACCCTATGCATAGGAAGATCATGAGCACAGAAAAGCAAACCGCACCCAAACTGAGTTTCACCTTACCTCTGCGTTTTCATGAAATCGAAAAACAAGTCAATTTGCGTTTTGCATTGCAAGCAAGATATCTTAGATCACTGGATTACACAGAAGACTTTGCCCCCGGTTTCAAATGGCTCATTCTACGCATGGCGACCTCTCCCTATACCTGGTCACTTCTATTTTTAACCCGACTGATGTTCAATCATTTTGGCATCTTTTTCTTTGTCATGATCGGTGTCATTTCGTTTCGAATTCGACTATTCAAAGCCTTAAAAAAAATCGGGCTGATTAAAAATCGCCTTTTACAAACGACAATCGGCATGCCTTTTCAGGAAACCAGTAAAGAGCACTATCAAGAAGCCTTACGAAGTTTGGAGCAATTGCGCTTACTTAAAAAGCTACTCGCCGATTGGCAGCGCCTGATAGCACCCAAAAGTGAGATTCGGGGTGCTATCGATTTGACACCTCATTCTCAAATCAAAGATCATCATGAAATCACCACATTACCACTTGCTAGTGAAAGCTCAAACACCAGTGAAAAAAACTATAAATCGAGCTGGACACGCCTCTACTTCAAGCTATCAAATGATGCAGAACTTTGCCTCTATTTAGATGATTATTTCCGCTATGGAATCCTAGGAACTATTGACGATCAGCAGCGTGTCATCACTGCAAAAATGCAGTTTAAGGACAAGCCAGAATACGCGCACGCCGCCTTCCCTTCTGCACCTTCCGAATTAAAAGCCAATCACTCTATTGCCTGGGTCGAAGCAGAGTCTTATTTTACGGTCCAATCTGCACAAGCAGGCTTTTCAAAAGAGAATAGCGGCGAATTGGACGCCAAACATTTCTTTGATGCTTTTAAAGCAGCTTATCTTAAACTGAGTCCAATTGAACCTGGCCAGACGCGCTTGTTTCAAACCACTGTAGTCAAAAAAGCTGAACAAACGCAACCAAAACCAGCCGACAATAAGCAGCCTGCATTGGTTAAAGCGGAACATACACAGGCTGCTCCCACAGTTAAAATAGCAGCACCTGCAAAACAAGCAGCTCCCAAAAGTGAGAGGCACAATAGCAAAGATGAGTTAGCGCCCTCTCTGCCGGCACAGCAAGCCCCCCCCAAACTTACTCCTTTAGGTACTGGGTCAAAGCTTAAAGTCGTCTCTAAAACAGCAGTAGAGTTGGCTCTCAATAAATCGATTGAGTCACCTGCAGAAATCTCACCAGCCGCAGGTAATAGCATTTCGGCGCTTGTACAAGAATCTCTCAAACCCTGGTTAAAGAAAAGCCTTTTGTCTCCCAAACCAAAGGAAATGGGAAACACCTATTGGCTTTTGAGTATGCGTGGTCAGGATGTCTCTTTCGAACCCCTGGCAGGGAATACTCAGTTGTTGCGCGCTCGGATTTGGGTGCCCAAATTAGATTCACAAAGTGCTGAGGATTTGATGCATATTAATCCCGGACTCTGTGAAATCGCCCTGAGTCGCGATCAATCTGGACAGACTTATGTCAGCAGAATCTTTGATCCGACGCTTGAGCCCAAAGCAATCGACCCCGCTTTAAAAGTACTGATCGGATTTGCCCAACAGTGTCGATTTTCTGTGCCAAGAGAACAAGTAAGAGCTGATTTGACCGTATCTAAAAACAAATTGACCACATTATTGGGACAAGCGAAACTGCCCTGGGAGCTTTCAGAAAGCGGTGTTTGGGTCCAGTCACCCCAGTTAGCAATTACCCGAATCAGTCAGGTAGTGAATGTAGACTATCAGACCGGGCTCCAGCTGATTCAGCAAGTACAGCTGCTCTCATCCCTGATGCCCAGTGATCTTGAGTTTGCAAACAGCTGGAATCAAAGCGACTTTCATGATTTCGCACTTGGAATTGAAACGATCAATGGGACATCATCTTTGGTACTCAGTACTTTTTTAACAGACTCAAAAGTGAACAGAGAAAGTCTAATAAACGCTCTGAAACAGATGTCTTTACTAGGATCGTCTATTCTTAAATTAATGGCTGCCAAAGTATAATCAAATTACCAATATGCAAATGAATTGCAAAAGCCAAGATCAGGTGACGGTCGTTCACTTTTTCACGTAAGATGATGTGTATGAAAATTGATCAGATCTGTGAAATCAAGATCGAAAAACTCGTTCCCGGGGGCGAAGGACTCGGTCAAACGGCTGAAGGCTTGCGTGTTTTTGTGCCCGGCTCTCTGCCGGGTGAAACCGTATTGGCGCGCGTTATCTCAGCCAAGAAAAGCCATGCCCGCGCATTGATTGAACAGATTATAGACGCTTCCCCTGATCGTATTCCCGCGCCTTGCCCATACTTCGAACATTGTGGGGGTTGCCAATGGCAAGATTATCGCTATGACAAACAATTGACGGCCAAGCGCAGCGCCTTAATTGAAAATATGGAGCGCATGGGTGGCTGGGAGCGAACAGCACTGGAGCAGTGCAGCCCGGCCGTATTGGGCATGGATGAGCCTTACTATTATCGTAATAAAGGACAATTCCCGATCCAACAGATCGACGGCAAACTTCAATTGGGATTTTATGCACCCCGCTCACATGATCTGGTACCAATTGATCACTGCCTGATCCATCACCCTGAAATCAACCAAATGCTGCCCATCGTACAAGCCTATTTACAAAAATCTGGATTACCTGCTTATGACGAACACACACATCAGGGAGCATTGCGGCATGTCATCTTGCGTCACAGCCGCTTAACTGGAGAAAGCCTGATCGGTATCGTGAGTACCCAAACTCAGAATGCTCGTATACTAAAAGCAGGAACAGAAGAACTTTTCAAAGTCATCCCCGGATTACAAGGCATTGTACACAGCACCCATTCAGATCGCAGCAATCGTATTCTAGGCAATACATTTGAGATTATTGCTGGTAAAGCGACTTATTTGGAGCAATTGGGATCATTGTATTTTGAGCTTTCTTTGCCATCGTTTTTTCAAGTAAACAGCCGCCAGACAGAACGACTCTATCAGACCGTTGCTGACTATTTAAAGTTAGATCAACACGATCGGCCTCAGCGAGTACTTGACGCCTATTCAGGAGCAGGTTCGATCGCATTGTGGCTGGCTAAACAGGCCCATGAAATAGTAGGCATCGAATCTGTCGCTGCAGCGAGCCAGAATGCCTGTCGCAATGCAGATTTAAATCAATTAAACAATCTCAATTTTTTAGAGGGCCGCGTAGAGGATTTATTGCCTGACTTGATACAACAGCAAAAATTTGATTTAGCCGTTTTAGACCCACCTCGCAAAGGCTGTGAAACAAGCGTCTTAAAGGCCTTAATCAAGGCCAAGATCCCCAGATTAGTTTATGTCTCTTGCCAGCCAGCATCTTTAGCCCGTGATAGTTCAATCCTGCGGCAAGCAGGCTATCAACTTGAAGCTTTACAAGGCGTAGATATGTTTCCGCATACCCATCACTTAGAAACAGTAGCCGTTTTTCAAGGCAGTTCGGAATAATCAAACTTGACAGCAGCAGTGCCCACACAGGATACTACAAGCATGAAGCAAGCAAAGTATAAAGGTTTGCCACAGACGTGAAATTTTTTAAAATACCTTTCCAGTCTGGTGGTGACGAGTCACTCGACCCCCGTCTGAATAAGTTACAAAAATATATCCAATCACAGTCTGTGCCAGACATGACCCGTTTAGCAACTGAAATCAGCCCTGAAGTCAAACAAATCATCGGCACTAATGTACAGGCATTATTGGGCTATCTACCCAATCAAGATTTCAAAACGACTATCACTGCAAACAAAGATAGTCTGCAAAATCTCTTAGCCTCGGCTATGATCACGGGCTATTTTATGCATGCAATGGAACTCCGAATGGCAATGGAGCAGACCATGCAAGCGGATCCAGAGAGCGAAGACAGCGCGACCGAAAGTCCGTTAGAAAAAGACTTACTGCAATCACCTGAATCTCTTTTTGAAGGTCTAGAACATAACAGCAATGACCAGGAAAACCGGGTTCCTTCGGCTCCCCAAAGTGACGAAAAAGAGCAGAGCCCGTCCACAACAAATCCACCTGATAAACTCAATATTCAGCTTGAAATCAACACACGTATGAATCGCAATGAATTGACAGAACTGCTTCGTGAACTCCATCAGTTTCAAGAAATTGTTGAAGATCATAACGAAGTCAAAACGGATTCAAACCCGCCTGATCGAAATGATTTCGACCAGGCTACTGATAGCGAAAGCTCAGAAGACTAAACTATTTTTCAAGACCTGAGTTTAAACCAAAACCCATATCTGGCCTCAAAAAATTGGCGAAGCTTATGTTCAAACCCAGAATAGAAGCCTGTTTTGAATAAAGCAAATCACCATAAGAAATTGAAGCCGGACTAAAAGAAGCGCTCACTTGAGTCTTTTATCTGTGAAGTCCCAGCACTTAAAACTTTACTGTTGGTGAGTTTGCTATAATATGGAGTCCCGAATCGATTTACAATCTAGCCGACGAAGCCAAGGAAAAGACCATGACACAACAATTGCACCTATTTAACACGCTTACCCGCAGCAAAGAAATTTTCGTTCCGATACAGCCTGGTCAGGTACAAATCTATACCTGTGGTCCAACGGTTTATAATTATGCACATATCGGCAATTTGCGTTCGTATATCTTCCCTGATTTACTTAAAAAATTACTGCATTTTTTGAATTATGAAGTCCAACATATCATTAATTTTACCGATGTTGGGCACTTAACAGCTGACACCATCGATCAAGGTGAAGACAAGGTAGAACAAGCCGCAGCTGAGCAGGGCAAAACAGCCTGGGAACTCTCCCGTTTTTATGCTGATGCTTATAAGCGGGATCTAGAGTCTTTAAATATTGCTTTCCCAGGCAAATTTACTTATGCCACAGATTACATTCAAGAACAGATTGATTTGATCAAAACGCTTGAAAGCAAAGAGCTGATCTATAGCACAGCAGATGGCGTCTATTACGACACATCCGGCTTTCCTGATTATGGCAAAATGGCAAAACTAGACATTGAAGGACTAGATGCTGGCTCACGGGTAGCGGCAGATCAAAAACGGAATAAGACTGACTTTGCGCTCTGGAAATTTTCACCAGCAGATCAACAGCGGCAGATGGAATGGGAAAGCCCCTGGGGCAAAGGGTTTCCAGGCTGGCACCTGGAATGTACAGCGATGGTCTTTGCTGAACTCGGTCAAACGATTGATATTCATACGGGCGGTACCGATCATATCCCGGTGCATCACACCAACGAGATTGCTCAGGCTGAAGGCGCCAGCGGACAACCGTTCGTTAAGTACTGGCTGCATGGTGAGTTTCTAGTACTCGATCAATCTCGACGCATGGGCAAATCCCTCGGAAATTTCATCACACTAAACGACTTAATTGAGCAAGGGTTTTCAGCTAGAGCTTATCGCTACCTGGCGCTCACTTCACACTATCGATCCTTTTTAACTTTTTCTGATGAAGCATTGAAATCTGCTCAGACAGCATACTTTAAGCTTAAGCGACTGATCTCAGGACTGCGGCAAGATCAAGAAAGAAACCCTGACCTCGCCACTGACTATCAAGATCGGATCGTTGAGGCCCTGTGCGATGACCTCAATGCACCCAAAGCACTGGGGTTGATTTGGGATCTGGTACAGGATAAAGGCATCGGCGGCAAACACAAGCTCGAAATTTTACGCCAGGTCGATTCTATTTTGAGCTTGAGTTTAATGGATTTCACCGACTTCCCAGAATTGCATCTTGAAATTCCAGAAAGTGTTCAAACACTAGCAGAGCAACGCTGGCAAGCGCGTTTGCAACGGGACTTCAAAGAAGCCGATCGCCTACGCCAGGAGATTTCTGAGCAGGGCTTTGATGTCAGAGATGCCAAAGATTCATACGAAGTTGTTTCCTTGAGTCTGGGTTAATTTGCGCCAACTGCTTAAGCGAGTAGAACTAAGGTCATTATCTTTCTTATAGGCAATGCTGCCTGAAGAGAGCTTAAATAACCCGCTGATACTCGCTTGGCTTTAAACGCCATACCGGTACGCCACAATAGCGATCTCCCTCGGGACAATAGGGCGTGCGCTTAGCGTAATGACGTAAGCCACAAGGAGGGCGCAAATACGGGCCTATCCGTGGATGAACTGCCTGTATTTGCTCCAGCTCATCGAAAGATGCCTGCCAAATTTCTTCTTGAGCGTTATAGCAAAGTCTTGCTTTGAGCTTATGGTGCATACTCAAGAGATCTCCAGACTCCGTAAAGCGAATACTGACAGCATTGGGCAGCATATAAGAGACTGCCTCCAGAGACTGGCTATGGTCAAGTAAAGTACTTATAGCCTGCCAGGTTTTTTGCATACACTCCTGATAAATACTGAGGCATTCGGCATCTTCAAGCAAGAGCCGCGGCGTAATATAGTCCGGTTCTGAACTTAAGTGCAGACCCAATAAAGGTCGTGAACCCGGCACCATGCGGTGTCGCTGATCCTGAGAGTCTGCTGCGTGAGATAATTTTTTGCGAAAACTATAATGGGGATGATGCATCACCCGACTGAGTTTGGACAAAGTATTATTGTTCATTGTGCTGGAGAGTACCTGATTTTGAGCCGGGTCCAAGACTTGCTGCAAGGCCTCGTCGTCAGACATCTGAGTTGGACACAAGCCCAAAACTTCTCGAACCGATTCAGCCATCACTGCTTCAGCATGTAGCTTATAATCTACCAATTGTGAAGTTCGTCCTTGTAACGAGGTATCAAAATGCTTTAAAAACGCTTCATTCCCTGTTTGGGGCTGGCTCCAGTAAGCGGCTTCAGGCATCGCTTCGAAGGCCAGCGGATCCTCAAGCACTTTTTCGATCAGCGGATCATAGGCTTTGGCCTGAGCCATCATCTGATCAATAATCACCCGAGTTTCAGCAGGTACATCTGCTTGAGATGCCATATGGTGATAGCGTAAAAGCGTTAATAAAGAAATCGTATGATACAAATTGGCAGTGGTGCCGACTGGCAATACATAACGAGCCACTTCCTGGGCTCGTTTTTTAACTTCTTTATCGTATTTGTCGCTTTGTTTACGGCGAGCTGGGAAAATCCCATAATAATAACGAGCAGCAACAGCAAATAGCTTTTCACTCAATAACTCATAACAAGCCATTTGATTTTGAATACAATCGCGATAGATCTGCTGTGCCTGAGGACTTTTAAAATCCGGTTCCAATACGTTTCCAGCCCGCATATGCACATATCGTTGGCTTTGTTGCTCTGAATTATAAAAAGGGTGACTATGCAAAAATGACCACAAGAAATGCCGCGAGACACCGCTCATTGTGAACTGCAAATGCGCATGTTGCAAAGTAGTATGGTGGCCGGCTTGATAAATACTAGAGGCAATCCGATCTCGCATAGACTGACGTTGGTTTTGTTTCTCCAGGGACTCCCCCTGACCAGAGACTTCGGGAACAGTAATTAAGCGAGAAGAATAACAGGTACGCGCAGTAGCGACGGCATTATTATAGGGCTCAGAAAAAACATTAACTAATTCGATTGCGGGTGTTGGGGAAAGGAATGAAAGCATGGCGGATCCTCACAAAAATTAAACGACACCCGATTATACCATTGGCAGGACGCTCACAAAAAAGCTCAGACAACAAAAGAGAGCCCGTTACGATCCCCTCAGAATAAATTCTGTCTTCGTAACTCAGGCTCTCATGCAAACAGGTATAGGCACTGAGCATTATTTTGAAAAAGCGAAGTGAATCGCTTTTGACTGCAGCACCTATAAGACACTCTTTTAATTTAGCAAAAGAATCTCTCGCTGTCTGTCGCCATCAATGGTGACAAAGTATGTACTTTAGTTAAATTGATGCGCTGCATCATGAATAGATTAACCTAAGCTTAAATTCTAAGCAAATGTCAAAATATCGTCAAACATTGTATTTACTGAATCACCACTTAAAAGATAACAATATTTATAAAATTAGTTTAATATATTTAACTTTATTAATT